>DASVMH010000190.1:0-2236 GCA_036384455.1 Marmoricola sp.
TTCAACCAGTCGATGTTGGGCGCTGAGGGATACGTGTGGCGGCATCCGTGGGTTGAGATCTCAGGCCTCGAATGCAGCCGGCGTACGTTAGCTGCTCGGATGCCGCACAGGGGAGGCTTCCGGATCGCCGTGTTCCGGGGCCGCCTGATCGAGGAGATGGTGGCGTTCTGTCGCGCCCATGGTGTGGAGGTTCGCGAAGTTCGCTCGACCGGCGGCTGGCTCTTCAATCCGGACCCACGCGGATCTATGAATCCCGTTCGCGGCCGGCGCCGGCGTGACTGATAGTTGGGTAAAGAGGTTATGGTGAAATCACTCGGCGAACGTCAATGCACTCTTCGCTCTAGCGTTCGTTTCAAACGCGAGGGCGTCAACATCGAGACGATCGGTTGGCCGTTTGCCCGCTTGCGGGTGAATTCGGAGACCGTACACATCACCGCCTTTGCGCTACTCCATGGCGAGCGTCTCGACTGGACTCTGCCGCGCGCGTCAATCACCCGGATCGAACGTTCCCAGAATGGGATCAGGATCTTCGCGGCGGGCTACGAGGATCCTTGGGTTTGCGGGTCCATATTCTCTCAACGATTTCTCCGGGAGTTGGCGGTGTGCGGATTGGTGCCCGAGGGACCCGTAATCCCAAGCGCTTGGAACCGGATATAGCGGATCGTGATCCCTTACCCTTCGAGCCGGACCCACATTGATCCACAACGGGTGGGGCACCTCATCGGCTGGTGCCGTTCATTCAGAGCAAACTCTGTTGATTAGCGCGACGCACTCGACGTGGTGCGTCATCGGGAAGAGGTCGAGGCAGCGCAGGTCGCGAAGTTCGTACCCCTCCTCGGCGAAGTATGCGACGTCGCGGGCCAGGGCGGCCGGGTCGCAGGCGACGTACGCCACCGCGCGGGGCTGTCTGGCCGCCACGGCCGACACGACCGCACGCTTCGCGCCGGCGCGGGGTGGATCGAGGACGACGAGGTCCGAGCGGCCGCGGTTGTGGTGCAGCCAGCGGTCGACGCGACCGGCGTACGACCGCGTCCACGGGAGGTCGGCGAGGTTCTCGCGCGCCAGCGCGGTCGCCTCGCGGGAGCCCTCGACGCCGATCACCCGACCGCGCTCCCCCACCGCCTCGGCCAGGAACGCGGTGAACAGGCCCACGCCGCTGTAGAGGTCGAGTGCCGATTCCCCGGGCCGTGGGTCGAGCATCGCGAGGACCGTGTCGACCAGCGCCCCCGGGGCACCCGGATGCACCTGCCAGAACCCGTCAGCGGCGACGGAGAAGGACCGATGTCGCACGTTCTCGACGACGAGACCTGGGCCCGAGCGCGCCTGCGGGTGTGCGATCAGGCAGTCCTCGACCTCGACCGCCTCGTGGGAGCGGTGCTTGCGCAGGCCGCGGCGACCATCACCCAGGTCGACCCACTGCATCCGGGTACGCCAGCGCAGACCATCGTGGTCCCCAGGCACCGGCTCGCACACCACCGGCCACGCGATCCCGGCGAGGCGCTGCAACTGCTCGGCGACCACCGCGGCCTTGAGCGCGCGTTGTTCGTCGAGGGCGACGTGCTGGAAATCGCAGCCCCCACATCCGTCGGCGTGCGCCAGCGGGCAGGGCGCCGCCACCCGAGCGGGTGACGGCTCGACGATCTCAACCGCGTCGGCGCGCAGGAACCGTGCCGAGTCGTCGGTGATCCGCGCCCGCACCCGCTCGCCCTCGAGCGCGTGCCGGACGAAGACGACCTGGCCCTCGTCGGTGCGCGCCACCCAGTGACCGCCGTGGGCGACCGGACCGATCGTCAGGTCGATGACTGAGCCCACGGAGACGGGGCTCAGCGCGGGCCCCTGATCCGGGACCGGTCCACCCGTCCGCGCCTGATGTCACCGGGGCGCGGTCGGTAGAGCTCCCGGTCCTCGCGTGCGCGTCCGTACTCGCTGCCACGCAACTGGTACGGCACCGAGGTGACCATGACACCGGGTGTGAACAGCAGCCGACCCTTGAGCCGCAGCGCGGTCTGGTTGTGCAACAACTGCTCCCACCAGCGACCGACGACGTACTCAGGGATGTAGACCGCGACCACACCTCGTGGGTTGTCCCTCCGCACCTCGATGCAGTACTCCACGATCGGCCTGATGATCTCGCGGTACGGCGAGTGCAGCACCTTCAGCGGCACGTCGATGTTGAGCTCGTCCCACTCCTCCAGCAGTGCATCGGTCGCCTGCGGATCCGCGCCGACGTAGATCG
>DASVMH010000191.1:0-4627 GCA_036384455.1 Marmoricola sp.
AGGCGCTCGCGGGACACCGTGGCGACGTGGTGATCGCGACCAAATTCGGGCAACGAACGCCTGCCCGATGGCACTCGCGTCGGCGTCAACGGCCGCCCCGAGTACGTGCACAGCGCCTGCGACGCCTCCCTGACCCGCCTCGGCATCGACACGATCGACCTGTATTACCAGCCCAGCGGGGAGTACGGCACCAGGCCGATGCCGAGGTCACGGACCGTCGGCAGGATCTCGGCCTCGATGTCGCGGCTGCTCGAGGCTCATGGGCCTAGTCAAGCCCGCCGACGGTCATCGCTCAATCGCGGGGGCAGCAGACTCGGCCGTTTTGATAACGTTGGGTCGCAGGAGCCCCGATGCCTGCCGCGTGCCGCGCAAGCATCTGGGCCCGTTCCATGTTCTGGCCCCCGCTTGCAGGGAGACACTGATGCCCGCGATTGTCGTGCTCGGCGCCCAATGGGGCGATGAGGGCAAGGGGAAGGCGACCGACCTTCTCGCGACCACCGACCCGATCGACTTCGTCGTACGTACCAGCGGCGGGCACAACGCCGGCCACACGATCGTGGTCGACGGCGAGAAGTTCGCCACCCACCTGCTCCCCAGCGGCATCCTCACGCCCGGCGCCACCTCGGTCATCGCCAACGGCGTGGTCGTCTCGCCGGAGGCACTCTTCGAGGAGCTCGACGCGCTGCTCGAGCGCGGCGTCGAGATCGGCGGGCTCGTCGTCAGCTCCAACGCGCACGTGATCGCGTCCTATCACTCCACGGTCGACAAGGTCACCGAGCGGTTCCTGGGCAAGAACAAGATCGGCACCACCGGACGCGGCATCGGTCCGGCGTACGCCGACAAGATCAACCGGCTCGGCATCCGGATCGCCGACCTCTTCGACGAGGACATCCTGCGGGAGAAGGTCGAGGCGGCCCTCGAGGTGCGCAACCAGTTGCTCACCAAGGTCTACAACCGTCGTGCGGTCCAGGTCGACGCGGTCGTCGAGGAGTTGCTGTCGTACGCCCCGCGTCTGCGCCCCCTCGTCGCGGACACCTCGCTGCTGCTCAACGACGCCCTCGACGACGGGAAGACGGTGCTCTTCGAGGGTGCCCAGGCGACGATGCTCGACGTCGACCACGGCACCTACCCGTTCGTGACGTCGTCCTCGCCGATCGCGGGCGGGGTCTGCATCGGTGCCGGCATCGGTCCGAAGCGGATCGACCGGATCATCGGGGTCATCAAGGCCTACACGACCCGCGTCGGGTCGGGCCCGTTCCCCACGGAGCTCTTCGACGACGACGGCGCCGCCCTGCAGCGCATCGGTGGCGAGATCGGGGTCTCGACCGGGCGTACCCGCCGGTGCGGGTGGTACGACGCCGTCGTCGCCCGGTACGCCTCGCGGGTCAACGGGCTGACCGAGTTCTTCCTCACCAAGCTCGACGTCCTCGACAGCTGGGAGCGGATCCCGGTGTGCGTCGCCTATGAGATCGATGGCGAGCGGGTCGAGGAAATGCCGATGACGCAGACCGAGTTCCACCACGCCAAGCCGGTCTATGAATTCTTCGACGGCTGGGGCGAGGACATCTCCGGCTGCCGGACCTTCGCAGATCTGCCGAAGAACGCCCAGGCCTACGTCAGGGCGCTCGAGGAGCTCTCCGGCGCGCCCTTCTGGGGCGTGGGTGTGGGGCCGGGTCGTGAGCAGACGGTCGTGGTCAACCAGTGAAGGTCCTGGTCATCGGCACCGGGGGTCGCGAGCACGCGATCGCCCTGGCGTTGGCCGCCGATCCATCGGTGACCGAGGTGCACGCGGCCCCGGGTAACCCCGGCATCGGCGCCTTCGCGCCGCTGCACGACGTCGATGCGATGGATGGGGCCGCGGTGGCGTCGCTGGCGACTTCGATCGGGGCGGACCTGGTCGTCGTCGGGCCGGAGGCACCGCTCGTGGCCGGCGTCGCCGATCCCGTACGCGCGGCAGGGATCGCGGTCTTCGGGCCTTCGAAGGACGCTGCCCTCCTCGAGGGATCGAAGGCGTTCTCCAAGGAGGTGATGGCCGCCGCGGGTGTCCCGACCGCCGGCTCGCGCACCTGCTCCTCGGCCGAGGAGGTGGCTGCGGCGCTCGACGAGTTCGGCGCGCCCCACGTCGTCAAGGACGATGCCCTCGCGGCTGGCAAGGGCGTGGTCGTCACCCGCGACCGTGACGAGGCGATCGCCCACGCCGCGCTCTGCACATCGCGAGGGGGCGGCCGGGTGGTGATCGAGGAGTTCCTCGACGGTCCTGAGGTGTCGGTCTTCGCCGTCTGCGACGGCAGCACCGCGTACGCCCTGCAGCCCGCCCAGGACTTCAAGCGGATCTTCGACGGCGGTCGCGGCGCGAACACCGGTGGGATGGGGTCCTACTCCCCGCTCACGTGGGCACCCTCCGACCTCGCGGACGTGGTGCTCTCCACGATCGTGCAGCCGACCCTGGACGAGATGACCCGGAGGGGTGCGCCGTTCGTCGGCTGTCTTTATGTCGGCCTCGCGCTGACCGGGTCCGGCCCCAAGGTGATCGAGTTCAACTGCCGCTTCGGCGATCCCGACATCCAGCCGGTGCTGGCGCTGCTCGATGCGCCGCTGGGCGAGCTGTTGCTCGCCGCCGCCGAGGGACGCCTGTCCGAGGTGCCGGCTCCGACCTTCCGCGACGGTGCTGCCGTCTCGGTCGTGCTCGCCTCCGCGGGCTATCCCGAGTCCTCGTCGAAGGGCGACGTGATCACCGGGGTCGGCGTGGCCAACGGGGTCAACGACGTCGACGTCATCCACGCCGGCACCGCGCTGACCACGCCGGAGTCTGGGGATCCGCAGCTCGTGACCGCGGGCGGGCGCGTGCTGGCGGTCCGCGCGCTCGGCTATGACGTCGCCGACGCCCGCGCCCGGGCGTACGCCGCGGCCGATCTGATCTCGTTCGACGGCCTGCAGCGCCGCTCCGACATCGCCGCCGAGCCTCTCGGCGTCGTCGAGGGCGCGAGCGTCATGTGACCGGCCCCGGTCCGAGGGCCGGGGCCCGGCCGGCGACGGTCGGTCAGCCGAGGACCTTGTTGGGGTCGTGCACGATCACGGTGCCACCGACGCGGTCGGGGATGGTGCGGTGGTGGTCGTCGGAGAGGAACATCACGAAGGAGATCACTTCGGTGATGATGCTCAAGATGCCTTGGGCGATCCCACCGATGATGTTGCGCAGCGCCATCGTGCCCCAGGTCGCGGTGCGCTGCTCGGCGGGCTTCCAGGCGCGCATGCCGAGCACCTGAAGTGCCGGGCTGGTGCCCTTGCCCCACGCGATCGCGCCCCAGATCAGGTAGCCGATCCCGAGCGTCACGATGATCAGCAGGTACATCAGGAAGAAGGCACCGACGCGGCGCCCGACCGGGGCCAACGTGACGCCGTCGGGCAGGGTGAGCGCAGGGGCACCGGCGGCCGGTGCGGCGTACTGGGGTGCGGAGTGCGCACCGCCCGGCACAGCGGGAGGAGCCGGCTCCCCGGCCGCCTCGGGTGCCGCGGTCTGCGGGGTGATGGCCTCGTCCGGGGCTGGCTGCTGATCCGTCATTGTCGAACTCCTCGAGTGCTCGTAGGCGATGGCCTGGAACGCTACCCGTACGGAGCCGTTGTCGGGACGGCGTCCGAATAGTGCTCGCCGCGCCGGCGGTGTGCCCATGGGAGAATGGATCCGTGAGCGTTCCGAACGTCCTGGCCACCCGGTACGCCGGCGCCGATCTCGCCGAGATCTGGTCGCCGGAGCACAAGATCGTGCTCGAGCGGCGACTGTGGATCGCGGTGCTCAAGGCCCAGAAGGACCTCGGCATCGACGTCCCCGACGGTGTGATCGAGGCGTACGAAGGCGTCGTCGATCAGGTCGACCTCGACAGCATCGCGGCCCGCGAACGCGTCACCCGACACGACGTGAAGGCGCGCATCGAGGAGTTCAGTGCCCTCGCCGGTCACGAGCACATCCACAAGGGGATGACCAGTCGTGACCTGACCGAGAACGTCGAGCAGCTCCAGATGCTCTCCAGCCTCAAGCTGGTCCGCCGGCGTGCGCTGGCCGCGCTGGCCCGGCTCGCTCGTCTCGCCGGCGAGCACCAGAGCCTGGTGATGGCCGGTCGCAGCCACAACGTCGCGGCCCAGGCGACCACGCTCGGTAAGCGGTTCGCCACGATCGCCGACGAGATCCTCATCGCGGTCGCTCGCATCGACGACCTCGTCTCGCGTTACCCCCTGCGCGGCATCAAGGGCCCGATGGGCACCGCGCAGGACATGCTCGATCTGCTCGACGGCGACACCGCCAAGCTCGACGCCCTCGAGGGCCGGGTCGCCGCCCACCTCGGCTTCGACCACGTCCTCACCAGTGTCGGCCAGGTCTACCCCCGCAGCCTCGACTTCGACGTCGTCTCCGCACTCGTCCAACTCGTCGCCGGACCCTCCAACCTCGCCACCACGATCCGGCTGATGGCCGGCATCGAGTTGGTGACCGAGGGCTTCAAGGAGGGCCAGGTCGGCTCCAGTGCGATGCCGCACAAGATGAACACCCGCTCCTGCGAGCGTGTCAACGGCCTCGCGGTGGTGCTGCGCGGTCAGCTGTCCATGGTCGGCGAGCTCGCCGGTGACCAATGGA
>DASVMH010000192.1:0-3813 GCA_036384455.1 Marmoricola sp.
GATCGAGGGCAAGTTCAAGGCGCTGTGTCCGTACGCCAGCCAGTTCATCGTCTTCGGCAACGAGCGCAACTTCGTGGTCGCGCTCGTCACGCTCGACCCCGACGCGCTGCCGGACTGGGCGAAGGAGAACGGTCTGGCCGGCAAGTCGTACGCCGAGATCGTGGCCACCCAGGCCTGCCGCGACATGGTCCAGGGCTACGTCGACCAGCTCAACTCCGAACTCAACCGCTGGGAGACGATCAAGAAGTTCGAGCTCCTCGACCACGACCTCACCATCGAGTCCGGCGAGCTCACCCCGTCGCTGAAGGTCAAGCGCAACGTCGTGGAGCAGAACTACGCCGACACCCTGGACGCCTTCTACAAGTGACCCGTCTCGGGTTCTACGTCCATGTCCCGTTCTGTTCGGTGCGGTGCGGGTACTGCGACTTCAACACCTACACGGCGACGGAGCTGGGCGGGGGCGGGTCGCAGGCGGAGTACGCCGGCTGGGCGGTGCGCGAGATCGAGTCGTCCGCGGAGTCGCTGAAGGATCGCGCGGTCGACACGGTGTTCTTCGGGGGCGGCACGCCCACGCTGCTGCCCGTCGACGATCTGACCACGATGCTGGCGGCGATCGAGCGGGTGCACGGCCTCGCCCCGGACGCGGAGGTGACCACCGAGGCGAACCCCGACAGCGTCACGCCGGACTCCCTCGCCCGGCTGCGCGAGGGCGGCTTCAACCGGATCTCCTTCGGGATGCAGTCCGCGCTCCCGCACGTGCTGCGGACCCTCGACCGCACCCACGACCCCGAGCGCGTCCCGGCGGTCGTCGAGTGGGCACGGGCGGCTGGTTTCGGACAGGTCAGCCTCGACCTGATCTACGGCACGCCGGGGGAGAGCGCGGAAGACTGGCAACGGTCGCTCGACGTCGCGCTCGCGTGCACGCCCGACCACATCTCGGCCTACTCCCTGATCGTGGAGGAGGGCACCCGGCTGGCCCGTTCCGTACGCGCCGGCGAGATCCCGATGCCCGACGAGGATGACCTCGCCGACAAGTACGTCCAGGCCGACGAGACGCTCGGGGTGGCCGGCCTGCGGTGGTACGAGGTCTCCAACTGGGCCCGCGACGACGCGGCCGAGTGCCGGCACAACCTCGGCTACTGGCGCAGCGACGACTGGTGGGGCGTCGGCCCCGGCGCGCACTCGCACCTGGCCGGGGAGCGCTGGTGGAACGTCAAGCATCCGCGCGCGTACGCCCAGCGCCTTGCCGCCGGGGAGCCTCCGGTCGCGGACCGGGAGAGTCTCGACGCGGACACCCGGCACACCGAGCGGGTGCTGCTGGAGGTACGCCTGCGCGAGGGAATGCCGCTCGACCTCGCGCCTGAGGGACGGATCGACGAGGTCGTGGCCGACGGACTCGCGGAGGTCAGCGCCGGGCGCCTCGTGCTGACCCGCCAGGGACGGCTCCTCGCCGACCACGTTGTCCGGCGACTATTGGCCTGACCCCTCAACAACAGGGGCGGTCACGAAGTCGATGAGCTCCTCGACCCGGCCCAACAGCGCCGTGTCGAGGTCCTGGAAGCCGCGGACGCCGCCCAGGATGTGTTTCCAGGCGCGGGCGATGTCGGCCTGGTCGCGGTGCGGCCAGCCGAGCTGGAGGCAGACGCCCTTCTTCCACTCCATGTCGCGCGGCACGGTCGGCCAGGCGTCGAAGCCGAGCCGCTGCGGGCGGACCGCTGCCCAGATGTCGATGAAGGGATGTCCCACGATCAGCACGTGCTGACCGACGGGCGACCGACGGACGGCGTCGGCGATCCGGCTCTCCTTCGAGCCGGGCACGAGGTGGTCGACCAGGACGCCCACGCGCCGCTGGGGTCCGGGCCCGAAGTCACGGAGGACGGCGGACAGGTCGTCAACGCCGTCGATGTATTCCACGACGACGCCCTCGATGCGCAGGTCGTCGCCCCACACCTTCTCGACGAGTTCGGCGTCATGGCGGCCCTCGACGAAGATCCGGCTGGCGCGGGCGACCCGCGCCTTCACGCCGTCGACCGCGACCGACCCGGAGGCCGTACGCGTCGGCTTCGCCGGCCCCTTGCGTGCGGGCGGGACCAGGGAGATCGGGCGTCCCTCGAGCAGGAAGCCCGGCCCCAGGGGGAACGTCCGGCGCTTGCCGTGCCGGTCCTCCAACGTGACGGTGTCGAGGTCGCGCTCGACCTTGACGATCTCGCCGCACCAGTCGGTCTGCACCTCCTCGACGACCAGGCCGAGGTCGGCGCTCTGCTCGACGGTGCGGCCGCGCTTGGGCGCGCGCCAGTCGGTCGCCAGGACGTCGGTGCCGTAACGGTCGTGCGGGGAAGTCACCCGCGCACGGTATCCGCGCCGACCGTCGTGGACCGGCACCGACACGGGCACAGGAGCGGGCACAGGGACGGGCTTGACTTACGAACGATCACGATATATCGTCAATACATCGAGACGAACCCGCGTGAGAGTTCCGCGGGGAGACGAAAGGAGATCTCGAGATGCGTAACTTCAATGACTTCAACGAATACGAGAAGGTCCGCCGCAACCGTGCCGAGGGCGGCCGGGGAGCCAAGGGTCGCGGTGGTCCGCGCCACGGTGGCCCCGGAGGTCCCGGGGGCCGTGGCGGACACGGGATGGGTCCCGGCGGCCACGATGCCCCGCCGTGGCTGGAGTTCTTCGACGGCCCCGGCGGTCGCCGTGGGCGCGGTCGTGGCCGTGGGCCGCGCGTACGCCGCGGTGACGTCCGCTCCGCGATCCTCGACGTGCTCGCGAGCACCGAGGAGGAGCTCAACGGCTACCAGGTGATCCAGCAGATCGCCACCAGGACCGAGGGCGCCTGGCGTCCGAGCCCGGGATCGATCTATCCGACGATCTCCCAGCTCGAGGACGAGGGTCTGGTCGACACCGATCGGGACGGCGGCCGCAAGGTCGTGTCCCTCACTGAGGCCGGCCGTACGTACGCCACCGAGCACGCCGACGAGCTGGCCGCCATCTGGAAGCCCTTCACCGAGGGCGACCAGGAGGCTCCCAACGACCTGCGCCCGGTCGCCGGCCAGACGATGGCCGCGGTCTGGCAGGTCGCGATGACCGGCACCCACGACCAGCACCAGCGCGCCGCGGAGATCCTCGCGGACACCCGGCGCAAGCTGTACGGCCTGCTCGCGGAGGGGCCCGAGGCCGAGTGACCGGTCAGACGAGCGGCAGCTGCCGCGGCGCCACGGGCACCTGCTCGTAGCCGCGGCGCACCGCCTCGACCAGGCCCTCCTTCGGGTAGGGCCAGGTCGCCTGATCCAGGGCCTGGTCGGCCGGGACACCCCGGTCGGCCAGGCCCCTGATCGTCTCCGCAACGACCCCGATCGCCGAGCGTTGCTCCTGGACGAACTCGCGTCCCACGGGAGCGCCGTGGCCCGGCACCACCACGGTGTCGGGCCCGATCAGTTGCAGCACCAGGTCGAGGGTGAACGGCCAGTCCATCGGGTGGCAGTCGTCGCCGAAGGACGGTGCCGCCGACTCCTCGACGAGATCGCCCGCAAGGACGAGGTCGGCGTCGGGGACCCGCACGACGAGATCGCCGCCGGTGTGACCGCGCCCGGGGTGCACGAGCTCGACCTGTCGGTCCCCGAGGTCGAGGGTGAGTGCGGAGGAGAACGTACGATCCGCGGGCACCCCGTGCGCAGCAGTGTCCTCATGGGCGATCACCGGCGCCGGACCGAGATCGCGCAGCACGATCGGGTTGCCCAGGACATGGTCGTAGTGACTGTGTGTGTTGACGATCGCGTGCAGTGGCGCGCTGACCAGCGACCGCAC
>DASVMH010000193.1:0-8353 GCA_036384455.1 Marmoricola sp.
CGAGCACGCCGTCTGGGCCCTGCAGAACTACGGCTTCCGTGTCGTCATCTCGCCGCGCTTCGGCGACATCTTCCGCGGCAACTCCGGCAAGGCCGGGCTGCTCGCCGCACAGGTCGAGGAGAAGACCGTCCAGCGAATCTGGGACCACCTCGACGAGCACCCGGGCGCGACCGTCACGGTCGACCTCGAGACGCGCACCGTCCGTGCCGGCGAGGGTGTCGACGCGATCGAGGATTCCTTCGACATCGACGACTACACCCGCTGGCGCCTCCTCGAGGGCCTCGACGACATCGGCATCACGTTGAGCCACGAGGACGACATCAGCGCGTACGAGGCGAAGCGGCCCAGCTTCAAACCGGCCACGATCGGAGCCTGAATCCAGGCGACAAGAGCGGCGTTTCCCCTTATTGCGTTGGGGAAACGCCGCTCTTGTTGCTGGAGACCCGGGGCGTACGGCGCGTGCGGTGCGCCCAGTCCGCTCGATTTTCGTTCCTGCGACACGCGGCGCGGCCATTGTGGCGGCAGATTCTTTTCCTTAGCGTGCAAGGGAAAAGTCGAGCACGGCGCTCGATGTGAGACGTTCACGAAAGGGAAGCTTGTGAACAAGAGTCAGTTGATCGACGCGATGTCGGCCCGGTTCGAAGGGAACCGCAAGGCCGCCGCGCACGCGCTGGAGTCGGTGCTCGACACCATCACTCGTGAGGTCGCCAAGGGGGAGAAGGTGGCGATCACCGGGTTCGGCTCCTTCGAGCGGCAGATCAAGGCCGCCGGCTGGGCGCGCAACCCTGCCACCGGTCAGCGGGTGCGCACCAAGAAGCGCAACGTGCCGAAGTTCAAGGCGGGCGCTGAGCTCAAGGCCGTCGTCTCCGGCGCCAAGAAGCTGCCCAAGGTGACCGTCGAGAAGGCGACCTCCGCGCCGGCCGCGAAGAAGACCGCAGCCGCCGCCAAGAAGGCGACCGCGGCCGCGAAGAAGGCGACCGCCAAGAAGGCTCCGGCCAAGAAGGCCGCAGCGAAGAAGGCTCCGGCCAAGAAGGCCGCCCCGGCCAAGAAGGCCGCTGCCAAGAAGACGGTGGCGAAGAAGGCTCCGGCCAAGAAGGCTGCAGCGAAGAAGGCTCCGGCCAAGAAGGCCGCAGCGAAGAAGGCTCCGGCCAAGAAGGCCGCAGCGAAGAAGGCTCCGGCCAAGAAGGCGGCTGCCAAGAAGGCTCCGGCCAAGAAGGCTGCCAAGCGTTCCTGACGCGACCGCAAACCGCATCCGGCGGTGACGACCACACGGTCGTCACCGCCGGTTCGCGTTGTGGGGTGCGGCGCTCAGGCCGTCAGCGCTGCCCGGGTATGGGGGCCGACGCCGAGGTCTCGCGCCGCCTCGAGATCGGCGGCAGTGTCGACGTCACGGCGCAACGTGGGTACGCCGGCGGCGACGGGCGCGGCACCCGATCGCGCATGCCGCTGCGCCGAACCCGGTCCGAAGAGCGGTGCGAGCACGACTCGCGGATGCGCGAGCAGGAACGTGGTCCCGGTGCCCTCGGCGTCCGCGACGAATGCGCGCTCTGCGTCGCCACCGATCGCCTCGTCCACGGCGATCGTGAGCTCGTCGGCCACCAGACACGGCAGGTCGGCGCACATCGCTGCGACGGCCACCTCGGGGCGTGCGGCGCGTACGCGGGCCTCGGCGCAGGACAGCGCGACGTTGAGGTCCCCGCCGCCCTCGTCGGGCAGCGTCTGCGTGCCCGCCACGGAGAATCCGGGTTGGTCGGTGACGATCACGATCTCGTCGAGCGACGGGCATGCGAGCGCCGCCGCGATCGCGTCCCGGGCGAACGCCTCGGCCAGCAGCGGCGGCTCGGCGCCGCCGATCGTGCGGCCCTGCGGCGAGAGCCGCGACTTCGCACGGACCCACGGCTTGACCGGGATCAGGAGGACGACTGGCGTAGACATCAGCGCCGATCCTTCCAGTCCGCCCTCCCGCTCCGGACGCGGGCCGGGCAGTAGTCTTCGCGGCATGGCGGTGGTACGCAGGTTGCAGGAGAGACGCGGCTGGGCCTACAGCGTCGCCGTTGCGATCGTGAAGCCCACACTGCTCACCGTCACGAAGCGCGAATGGATCGATGGTGAGAAGATCCCCGCCACCGGCGGCTGCGTGATCGCGGTCAACCACATCTCCAAGATCGACCCCTTGACCCTGGCGCACTTCGTCTACAACCACGGTCGGCTCGTGCGTTTCCTCGCCAAGGACGGGCTGTGGAAGGTGCCGGTCCTCAAGAACATCGTCAGCAACGCGCGCCAGATCCCGGTCGCCCGGATGAGTTCCGGGGCTGCGAACGCCTTCGAGGCGGCCGTCGATGCCGTCCACGACGGTGAGTGCCTCGGCATCTACGTCGAGGGCTCGATCACGCGCGACCCCGACGGCTGGCCGATGCGCGGCAAGACCGGCGCCGCCCGGATCGCGCTGACCACCGGGTGCCCGGTGATCCCGGTCGGCCAGTGGGGCGCCCAGGAGTTGTTGCCGGCGTACAGCAAGAAGCCGAGTCTGGTCCCGCGGCACACCATGCACTACAAGGCCGGTGACCCGGTCGACCTGAGTGAGTTCGAGGGCAAGCCGTTGACGAACGAGTTGCTGCACGCCGCGACGGACACGATCATGGCGGCGATCACCGAACTGGTGGAGGATCTGCGCGGGGAGAAGGCGCCTGCGGAGCGCTTCGACCCGAAGGCATCCGGCGTGGACGAGATCGGCAACTACAAGCGCGAGAAGCGAGGGCACGACCATGAGTAAGGTTGCGGTCTTCGGCGCCGGGTCGTGGGGCACTGCCTTCGCGCTCGTCCTCGCCGACGCGGGCAACGACGTCACGATCTGGGGCCGCCGTTCCGAGGTGTGCGACGCGATCAACACCAAGCACGAGAACGTCGACTACTTCCCGGGGATCGAGCTGCCCGGGTCCATCACCGCGACCCACGACCCCGAACAGGCAGTCGCCGGTGCCGCGACGGTCGTGCTGTCGGTCCCGTCCCAAACGCTGCGGGACAACCTCGGCGAGTAGGCGCCGGTGCTGCCGGCCGACGCCGTCTTCGTGTCGCTGATGAAGGGCGTCGAGCTCGGCACCGTCAAGCGGATGAGTGAGGTGATCGCCGAGATCACCGGTGCCGGTCCCGAGCGGATCGCCGTCGTCAGTGGGCCCAACCTGGCCAAGCCGATCGCTCTGCGCGAGCCGGCGGCCAGTGTGGTCGCCTGCCCCGACGAGGAGGTGGCGCGGCGGCTGCAGTCGCTGTGCCACACGCGAGCGTTCCGGCCGTACCGGTCCGTCGACGTGGTCGGCTGCGAGCTCGGCGGCGCGTACAAGAACGTCGTCGCGCTGTGTGTCGGGATGGCCGTCGGCCTCGGCTTCGGCGACAACACCACCGCGTCACTGATCACCCGCGGCCTGGCCGAGACCGCCCGGCTCGCGGTCGCACTCGGTGCCGACCCGATGACACTGATGGGGCTCGCCGGTCTCGGTGACCTCGTCGCGACCTGTTCGTCGCCGCTCTCGCGCAACCGGACCTTCGGGGAGAACCTCGGCCGCGGGATGACGACCGAGGAGATCTACGCCTCGACCCGCCAGGTCGCCGAGGGCGCGAAGTCGTGCTCCTCGCTGCTCGAGCTCGCGCGCAACACCGGCGTCGACGCCCCGATCGCCGAGGCGGTCGACGCGGTGGTCCGTGGCGACATGGTCGCGCGCGACATGATCGAGATGTTCATCTCCCGCGACACCAAGGCCGAGCGGGACTGAGCTACTCGCCCTCCATCGCCTGCACGAGGTCCTCCCACAGATCCTCGACGTCCTCGATGCCGACGGACAGACGGACCAGGCCGGCCGGGATCGAGGTCGGTTCCGCACGCCAGCGGCGGCGGCGCTCGAGCGTCGACTCGACCCCGCCGAGCGAGGTGGCGAAGGCCCACAGCTGCGTGCGCTGCTGCAGGGCATCGGCGAGCGCCTCGTCCGCGAACACCACCGAGAGGATCGCGCCGAAACCGGGATAGCGGACCTCGGCGACCTCGGGCCGGGCCCGGAAGCGCTCGGCGAGCTCGCGGGCGTTGTCCTGGGCGCGCTCGACCCGCAGGCTCAGGGTGCGGATGCCGCGCAGGGTCAGCCACGCCTCGAAGGGGCCGGCGATCGCACCGAAGAGGTCACGGCGGCCCTTGAGTACGTCGTACAACTCGTCCTCGGCGACGACGACGGCACCCATCTGCACGTCGGAGTGTCCGGCGAGGTACTTCGTCGCGGAGTGCACGACGATGTCGGCACCGAGTTCGAGCGGGCGCTGCAGCAGCGGGGTCGCGAACGTGTTGTCGACCACGACGTGGGCACCGGCCGCCTTCGCCGCCGGGATGATCCCGGTGAGGTCGGCGATCTCCAGGGCGGGGTTGGTGGGCGACTCGAGCCAGACCAGGGCAGCGTCCTCGCATGCCGCGATCACGGCGTCAGTGTCGGTGACGTCGACGAGCACGGTGCGGATCCGGCCGCGCGACTCCAGGTCACCGAGCTGGCTGATCGTGCCGTTGTACGCGTGCTTCGGCGCGACCACGAGCCCGTCCTGGGCGACCAGGTCGAGCACCGTCGAGACCGCTGCGAGGCCACTCGCGAAGCACAGGCTGCGGCCGCCCTCGAGAGCACCGATCGCCTCCTCGAGCGCGGTCCAGGTCGGATTGCCGTAGCGCCCGTACTCCACATCGCCGCCGGCGACGTACGTCGCCGCCATCGTGATCGGCTCGTTGAGCGGCGCGTCCGGCTCGCGCGCGGGCCGGCCGGCATGGACGGTGACAGTGGCGGGTCGCATGCCGCCAGGGTAAGGGTCGGTGCCGGTAGGGTCTCCCGGGATGTCACCTCCAACCTCCCGGGTCCGCGTCGCCGTCGTCTTCGGCGGCCGCTCCAGCGAGCACTCCATCTCGTGCGTGTCAGCGGGCAGTGTCATCGCCGCCCTCGATCCGGAGAAGTACGACGTGGTGCCGATCGGGATCGCGACCGACGGACGTTGGGTGCTGGAGTCGGCCGAGCCGGGACATCTCGCCATCGCCGCTGACGGCACGTTGCCGAGCGTGGCGGGGGAGCGCGAGGTGACGCTGGCGCCTTCGTCGGAGCTCGTCGTGAGCGCGCCGGGCGAGGTGCCCGCGAGCCTCGGCGAGGTCGACGTCGTCTTCCCGGTGATGCACGGGCCCTGGGGCCAGGACGGCACGCTCCAGGGACTGCTCGAGCTGGCCGGCATCCGCTACGTCGGTGCGGGCGTGCTCTCGTCGGCGGTCGGCACGGACAAGCAGTTCATGAAACAGCTCTTCAAGGCTGCCGGTCTTCCGGTCGTGCCGTGGGTGACGATCCGGCCCGGCGATTGGGAACGTGACGCCGCGGGCGTCCGCCGCGGCGTGGCCGACCTGGGCTACCCGGTCTTCGTCAAGCCGGCCCGTGCCGGGTCCAGCTTCGGGATCAACCGCGTCGACGACGAGACGGGCCTCGACGCCGCGGTCGAGGACGCGCTGCGCTACGACCCGAAGGTGCTCGTCGAGGCGGCTGCCGTGGGCGCGCGGGAGATCGAGATCGGCGTCCTCCAGAGTCTCGACGGCACCCCCGAGACGAGCGCGATCGCGGAGATCACCGTCGGCGGTGGGCACGCGTTCTACGACTTCGAGGCGAAATACCTCGAGCAGAGCTACCGGATCCCGGCCGACCTCGATGCCGACACCGAGGCTCAGGTGCGCGACCTCGCCGTACGCGCCTTCCGCGCCCTCGACGTCGAAGGACTCGCGCGCGTCGACTTCTTCGTGATGCCCGACGGATCCCTGACCGTCAACGAGGTCGAGACGATGCCCGGCTTCACCGCGACGTCGATGTTCCCGCTGCTGTGGCAGCACGTCGGCCTCAGCTATCCCGACCTCGTCGACCGCCTGGTCCAGCTCGCGCTCGCGCGCGGGACCGGCCTGCGCTGACCCGCCTCGACACCCTCGCCGTCGACGCGACACAATCAGGGCATGGCGAATTCGGCGGATCAGGGCTCGCGTCTGGTGACGTGGGGACTCGCGGCGATGTTCGGGGCGGTGCTGGCGATCGGGATCCTCGTCGTCGCGTTCGCGCTGGCCGTGGCCTGGGGCATCAAGGGCCTGGTGATCGTCGTCATCATCTGCGCGCTGGTGGCCGTGATCGGCGTACGCGCCGTCAAGAGCCGCTCCTGAGCGGGGCCAAAGTTTCGTAGTTCCCGGCCACCAGGTGAACGGAATCTACGAAACATCGACCACCGAAGGCCGACGTCAGGCGCAGTGCCCGTGCACCGTCGTGTGTTTCTTCACGGCCTTCGCGAGATCGATGAGCACGTTGCCCGGGCCCTGTGGCCGGTAGTGCGCCGGCACGATGACCTCGACGCGTGGACTGCGGTGCAGCAGGGTGAACACGACGGCGGCGTCGTTGTCGCCGACCTGATCGCTGGGGAAGAACCAGTCCACGCCGTTGGCGGTGGTGCAGGCACTGGTCCGGGTGAAGCCGGCGGCTTTGGGCACGCCGCAGCGCAGCACGATCGCCGGGTCGCCCCAGGCGGCGGCCGCGGCGTACCCGCTCGTCGTCCGCTTCGGCTGGTCGTCGACGTGTGCGGGCAGCGCCTTGACGAGCCCGGCGCAGCCGGAGGGCCGGGCGTGCGCGGGTGTGTCCACGCGTACGGTGCCGTCGTTGCTGCCGCAGGCGGTCAGGAACGCGCACGCGCAGACGCCCGCCGCCATGACGGGCAGCGGGCGTCGCAATGCGCGGGGCGTGGTGCTCAGATGTGCACCACGGGGCAGGTGAGGGTGCGGGTGATGCCCTCGAGGGTCTGCACCTTGGCGACCACGAGCTTGCCGAGCTCGTCGACGTTGCGCGCCTCGGCGCGCACGATCACGTCGTACGGGCCGGTGACGTCCTCGGCGACGATGACACCCTTGACGTCGGAGATCTCTGCAGCGACCTCGGCGGCCTTGCCCACGTCGGTCTGGATCAGGATGTATGCCTGGACGACCATCGGATCTCCTCTGCGAATGCGTGACTGGGGAACGATGCGGTGCGAGACCGCGATCTGAAACTACCCGAACTCCCGCCCCGGTGACACCTGAGCAAGGATGTGCCCATGCCGGACGCACACCCGTTCCCCGCCGACGCGACGCTCGCGGACGTCGGCGAATTCAGCCTGGTGTCGGCGTTCGCCGAGCGCTTCCCACAGGGGGAACTGGTCTATATCGGTCCGGGTGACGACGCGGCGGTGCTGCGTACGCCGCGCGGCCACGTGGTGGTCTCGACGGACATGCTCGTCGAGCAGCGCCATTTCCGGCGTGGTTGGAGCAGCGCGGCCGACATCGGGCACCGCGCGATCGCGGCGAACCTCTCCGACGTCAACGCGATGGGGGGCACCGCCACCGCGCTCACGGTGGCCCTCGCGGCGCCGCCGGACCTGCCGGCCCGGTGGATGCTCGACCTCGCCGACGGGATGGCCGCCGAGGCCGCACTGGTCGGGGCCAGCATCGTCGGTGGCGACCTCAGCGCGGCCGATCAGATCACGATCTCCGTGACCGTCCTCGGCACCTGCGACCAGGCTCCGGTGACGAGATCGGGCGCACAGCCCGGAGACGTCCTCGCCCTCGCCGGTCGCCAGGGGTGGGCAGCCGCGGGACTTGCGGTGCTCTCACGGGGCTTCCGCAGTCCGCGGATCGTCGTCGACGCCCTGGCACGGCCCGAGCCGCCGTACGCAGCCGGGCCGCTCGCCGCGGTCGCGGGCGCGACCTCGATGATCGACGTCTCCGACGGCCTGGTCGCCGACGCGGGCCATCTGGCCGCCGACTCCGGCGTCCGTCTCGACATCGAGACCGAGCGTCTGGAGATCACCGAGGCGATGCGGTCGGTGGGGGCCGCGATCGGCGCCGACCCGATGAGCTTCGTCCTCGGTGGCGGCGACGACCATCCGCTGCTGGCGACGTTCCCCGCCGATGCCGCGCTGCCGGCCCCGTTCGTCCCGATCGGCACGGTGCGACCCGGTGAGGGTGTGACGGTCGATGGCGAGGCGTACGAAGGGCCAGGCGGGCACACGCACTTCTAGGTCGGGATTTGCAGACGCCTGGCGTCTGAAGATCCCGGCTGAACCGGCTATCCACCGAGTTGTCCACAGGTTCGAGGTCGGCCGACGAGGGTGTGGCTGATTTCGGTGACGCTTGGAGGATGCGATTCGACGACACCGAGCTGCAGCACCTTCTGACGTGGGTGCAGGACGGTGTCGTCTCGCGGCGTCAGATCCTCGAATTCGGCGGGTCCGACGGCGACATCAAGCGCATGCTTCGCCGCCGTGAGCTGACGCGCGTGTTTCCGGGCGTGTT
>DASVMH010000194.1:0-2335 GCA_036384455.1 Marmoricola sp.
GTGCTGGCGCCGGTGGTGGAGTAGCGGGCGTGGCCGATCGCGAGGTGGCCCTTGAGCGACTCGAGGCTCGAGTCGTCGAAGACCTGGGAGACCAGTCCCATGTCCTTGTAGACCAGGATCTGGCGGCCGTTGCTGACCGCGATCCCGGCCGACTCCTGGCCGCGGTGCTGGAGCGCGTACAGCCCGAAGTAGCAGAGCTTGGAGACCTCCTCGCCCGGAGCCCAGACCCCGAAGACGCCGCAGGCGTCCTGCGGACCCTGGTCCTGCGGGTCGAGCGCCGCGGTGAGCCTGCCGTCGCCGCCACGCCTCGACGGGCGGCCGCTCGTGGGGGTCACGCTGGGGAGTCTAGGTGAGCCGGAGCGGTCGGTCGGCATCGGCGCACGGGCGGGTCCGGGGGGACGGTTCATCACGCTGAGTGGCTGAAGGGGCACTGGGCTCGCGGAACTCCGCTGGCCATGTGCGCGTCGACCTACTCGACGTGATGAACCGTCCTTGGCGCTACAGCCCGCCGAGGTTGGCGAGCAGCAGCGCCTCGGCCTCGACGGCCCGCTCGAACTCGGCGAGGTGCAGGCCCTCGTTGGCGCCGTGGGCACGCGTGTCGGGGTCCTCGACGCCGGTGACCAGGACGCTGGCGGCCGGGAAGCTCTCGAGGAATTCGGCGATGAAGGGGATCGAGCCGCCGACGCCCATGTCAACGGCATCGGTGCCGTCCCAGGCCTCCTTGAAGGCGGCGCGCGCGGCGTCGTACGCCGGGCCGGTCGCATCGATGGCCGTGGCCTCCCCGGTGTCGACGATCGTCATCGACCACTCCGCACCCCAGGGCACGTTCTTCTCGAAGTGTGCGCGCAGGCAGGCGACGGCGTTCTCGGTGGTGTCACCGGGAGCGACTCTGAGGGAGAACTTCGCCCGCGCCGCCGCGGTGAGGGTGTTGCTCGCGCCATCGACCTTCGGGGCGTCGATGCCGGTGATCGTCAGCGCCGGCTGGGTCCACAGGCGCTCCACGACGGGTCCGTGGCCGACCCATTCGACCGAGCCGACCGCACCTGACTCGGCACGCAGTCGTTCCTCGGGGTATTCCACGTCGGCGGCGGGGAAGGACTTCAGCCCGTCGATGACCAGCCCGCCGTCGGCGTCGTAGCAGGAGGAGATGACGCGACTGAGCGTCATCAGCGCGTCGGGCACGAGTCCACCCCACATACCCGAGTGGACGGCGTGGTCGAGGGTGCGCACCTCCAGATCGACCCGGGCCAGGCCCCGCAGGCTCGTGGTCAGCGCCGGCACGCCGATGTCCCAGTTGCCGCTGTCGGCGATCACGATCACGTCGGCCGCCAACTCGTCCTTGTGGGCGTGCAGCAGGTCGGTGAGGGTGTCGGAGCCGACCTCCTCCTCGCCCTCGACGAACATCACCAGGCTCACCGGCAGATCGTCACCGAAGACACGCAGCGCGGCGAGGTGGGTGGCGATGCCGGCCTTGTCGTCGGCGGCGCCACGGCCATAGAGCCGCTCGCCGCGCTCGGTCGGCTCGAAGGGTGGGGTGTCCCAGTCGGAGTGATCGTTCTCGGGCTGGACGTCGTGGTGCGCGTACAACAGCACCGTGGGCGCTCCTTCGGGGCCCGCCTTCGTGGCGATCACCGCCGGCGGTCCGTCCTCACCGTGTCGGACGATGCGGGCCGCCATGCCCTCGGCGGCGAACAGATCGCGCACCGCAACAGCCGAGCGCTCGACCTCGCCCTTACGGGCAGGGTCGGCGCTGACGGACTCGATGCGGACCAGATCCTCGAGGTCGCGACGGACCCCCGGAAGGATCTCGGTGACGCGACGGCGGACTTCGGCAGGGGTCATGGACGGCATGGAGCCGACACTAACCGTCCCTCTCCGCCTCGGCCCGCTCGGCCGCCTCGCGGATCGGATCGAGCAGCGGCGCCAGTTGGCGCAGCTCCTCGACGTGGACGTCGGTGAGCCGGCGCAACACCTTCTCACCCTCCTTGGTCAGCGCCAGGCGTACGCGTCGGGAGTCCTTCGCGTCCTTGCGGCGCTCGACGAGCCCGACCTCCTGGGCGCGATCGATCAGGCCGCTCGCGGTGTGGTGCTTGATCAGCAGCTCGTCGGCGACGTCGCCGATCGTGGGGCCCTCCGGACCCTTGTAGCCACGGATCGCGAGCATCAACTGGTGTTGGGCGTGGGTGAGCCCGTGCGCCTCGGCCGCCTCGCGACTCCACTGCTCGAACTTGCGCAGCGTCGTGCGGAAGGCGAGGAGGCGCTGGTATTGGGCGTTCGTGGGCACGATGACACCGTAGTCCTCCCGATCCGACGCCCTTCAACAGCCCGACGGCGC
>DASVMH010000195.1:0-7713 GCA_036384455.1 Marmoricola sp.
CGAGGCCGTCCGTCGCAGGGTGCGGTCGTGGACGCAGACGAGATGGCCGTCCGCAGTGAGCCGTACGTCGCACTCGAGCGCATCCGCACCCTCGTCGAGCGCTTTCAGGTACGCACCGAGGGTGTGCTCGGCGACGGCCGCACTCGACCCACGATGGGCCACGACCTGGGGCCGTTTCATGGGGTGATGCTCTCAGATCGGCTAGCCGCCGGGATGCACGATGCCGTTCTCGAAGGCGAAGACGATCGCCGCGGCACGGTCGCGCAGGTCGAGCTTGGTGAAGATCCGGCCGATGTGGCTCTTGACGGTCAGCTCGGAGATGACCAGGTCCGCGGCGATCTCCTGATTGCTCGCGCCGCGTCCCATCGCGCGCAGCACCTCCCGCTCGCGCTCGGTCAGCACCGCGACCGCATCGAGGTTGGCCGCCGTCACCGGCGCGGCGCGATAGCGCGTGAGGACGCGAGCGGTGACGGCCGGATCGAGCCAGGACTCACCCGCAGCGACCGTCCGGATCGCGCGGGTGAGGTCGTCCGCGGAGGAGTCCTTGAGCAGGAACCCCGCGGCACCCGCGCGCAGGGCTCCCGAGAGCAGCTCATCGTCGTCGAAGGTCGTGAGGACGAGCACCGGCGGCCCGTCGGCGGCGCGCACCTCCCGCGTCGCCGAGATCCCGTCGACCCTCGGCATCCGTAGATCCATCACGATCACATCAGGATGCAGTTCGGCGACCGCGACGCCGACCTCGGCACCGTCGCCGCACTCCCCGACCACCTCGAACCCCTCGCGCCGGCGCAGGATCCTGACCAGCCCGGAGCGCACCAACTCCTGGTCGTCGACGAGCAGGACACGCACGACCCGCCGCTGGTCCGCGCTCATGACGACGCCGTACCGAGGCTCGGCCGCTGGGCGAGTCCGGCCGACCCGCTGGGCCGGCGCGCCGGACAGGACCCGGGAGCAAGGCGTACGTCGACGACCCACTCCTCGCCCGCTGCACCCGCCGTCAACGTGGCGCCCAGTCCGGCAGCGCGCGCCGCCATGCCGGCGAGTCCGGAGCCGCCGGAGTGGCCCGGACGCACCCGCGTCCCGGGCAACGAGTTCCTTACGATCATGCGAGTCCTGTTGCCGCCGACCTCGAGTTCGAGTGCCGCCGTCGCGGACGGGGCGTGCTTGGCGATGTTCGCCAACGCCTCCTGCGCGATCCGGTACAGGCCCAGGCCGGCGGCACCGTCGAGGTCGGCCAGCTCCGCGGTCGGGCCGCGATAGCTCACGACGAGACCCGCGGAGGCGAACTCGGTGACGAGGTCGGGGATCTGAGCGGCGGTCGGGAGCGGTCGCGGCGGGCCGTCGGAGGTCGCCAGACTCGACACCGTGCCCCGGATGTCGGCCATCGCTCTCCGGGCAACGCCTTCGGCGTCGTCGAGGGCGTCGAGGGCGTCGCTGACATCTCCGTCACGCAACGCCTCCCTTGCGCCGGCAACCTGCAGCAGCGTGACGCTGAGCGAATGCGCGACCAGGTCGTGGATCTCGCGGGCGATCCGCTGCCTCTCCGCAAGCGTCGCCCGTTCGTAGTCGCCCGCGCGGGCAGCGCGTTCGGCGGTGAGAGCCCGCATCTGCCAACGCAGCATCACCCCGACAGTGAGGCCGAGCAGGGTGGCCAGCGAGAACAGGACCGGCGAGGAGAGCCCCTCGAAGTGCCACGCTGCGAACAACATCGCCACCGATGCCGCCCACACGACCAGGCCCGTGATCACCCCGTCGCGCGCCATCACCACGGCGACGAGGACCATCAGCAGGGCCGGGGCGCTGTCTGCCGGGCCGGCCGCCTGCACGGGGTCCGACAGCAGCCACCAGGTCGCGCCCAGCACGATGAGCGTGTCGATCCACCAGCCGATCCGTCCGGGAGCGACGAACAGCACCACGTGCGCGAGCAGGATCAACAACAGCACTGCAGCCACGGACTCCGGCGGCCACAGGGCGTGCCGTTGCACCAGCGCGACCACCGCGACGCCGACCTCGCACACGATGCTGAGCACCGGGATCCACCACGCGAAGGCGAGCCCCCGCCGGGTCGCCTGCCCCTCGATGGCAGCAGGCACCCGGCGTACGCGCGCGATCAGGGCGGACATGACCCCAAGCGTAGGCACCGCGAGCGCCCTCGGCATCCGTCTGTGGGGCGCAGCGCGGCTCCTACTACGGGAGGACACGACGAGCCTCAGGATTCCTGCCGCAGTCCGATGGATCGCCGAGTCGGCCCCACTACCGTCGATGGGGAAGGATCGACCTGAGGAGGCTGCGATGAGCATGGACGAGACCCAGCCCGTCCGCGCACCGTACGAAGGAGTGGCCAGTGTCAGCGCCTGAACGCGTCAACCCGATCCGCCGCGGCACCTGGTGGGTCGCCGCGCACGGCCTCTCCCGGTGGTTCCTGCAGAATTCCGCACGCAAGGGCGACGAGGTCGCCCAACTGCTGATCCAGCCCGGCCGGATGCACGATCCGTACGACATCTACGAGAAACTGCGCGCGCGGGGGCCGTTCAGCATCCGTACGCCTGCGATCGCCACCGTGTCGCACCCGGTGGTCAACCAGATCCTGCGCAGCGACTCCTTCGGCGTCGGGGCCGGGCACGGCGAGCTGCCGGCCACCGCGCGCAAGCTCGTCGACTGGGCGCGTGACCCGTGGGCCGTCGGCCCGGTCGATCCACCGTCGATGCTCGCTGTCGACCCGCCCCTGCACAACCGCTACCGCAAGCTGGTCTCGCGCGCCTTCACCGCCCGTGCGGTCGGAAAGCTGGAGGACACCGTCCGGGCGACGTCGGAGCGACTCGTCGACGACATGGCCACCGAGTCCCGCATCGACCTGATCGACCGCTTCGCCTCCCAGCTGCCCGTGGCGGTGATCGCGGAGATCCTCGGCGTGCCCGAGTCACAGCGCCAACAGCTCCTCGAGTGGGGCAACCTCGCGGCGATCACGCTCGACCCCGGTCTGTCCTGGCGACGGTTCCGCGAGGCCGATGTCGCGGTGCGTGGTCTGCACAAGTGGCTCGACGCTCACATCACCGAGCTACGCCGCAATTCCGGCGACGACCTGCTCAGCGACCTCGCGCAGTACGACGGCGACGACGAGCTCAGCGATCTCGAGCTGCGGGCGACCGCGTTGCTCGTCCTCGGCGCGGGCTTCGAGACCACCGTCAGCCTGATCGGCAACGCCGTCGCCGATCTGGACACCCACCCCGACCAGCGCGACGTCGTGCTGTCCGACCCCGCTCGTTGGGGCAATGCGGTCGAGGAGGTCCTGCGCTGGGACTCACCGGTGCAGATGACTGTCCGCCAGGCGTACGAAGAGGTGGAGATCGAGGGCGTCCACATCCCGTCGGGCCAGTTCACCGTCAACTTCCTCGGCGGCGCCAACCGGGACCCGTCGGTCTTCGCGGATCCGGCCGTCTTCGACGTGACCCGCGCGAACGCCGACCAGCACGTGAGCTTCTCCGCCGGCGTGCACTACTGCCTCGGCGCCAGCCTCGCGCGGCTCGAGGCGCGGGTCGGTCTCGAGACGCTCTACACCCGCTTCCCCGATCTGCACCTGGACGGCACTCCGGAGCGGCGGTCGACGGTGGTGCTACGTGGCTACGAGAAACTGCCGGTCGCGCTGAAGTCCTGATCGGGCAATTGCGGGCTTGTGACACCGGATCCACCGGATCACCTGTCACAACCCGACAATTGCCGGGCAGTGACGCGCCACCGACCCCTAAGGTTGCGCCCCATGACCCCGGCGGAGTGGCGGCAGGCGACCCTGGCGGGGATCGTCGCGTCGTTCGTCGGGTTCTCCTCTGCCTTCGCGGTGGTGATCGCCGGGCTCCGCGCAGTGGGAGCCACGCCCGACCAGGCGGCATCGGGACTGTTCATCGTCACCCTGACGACCGGCATCGGCGGCATCGCGTTCTCCCTCGCGACCCGCCGGCCGATCGCGCTCGCGTGGTCGACCCCGGGCGCCGCGCTGCTGGCCACGATGGCCGCGCCGAAGGGCGGCTTCGCCGTCGCGGTCGGTGCCTTCGCCGTGACCGGCGTCCTCCTGGCCGCCACCGCCCTGATCCCACCACTGGCGCGGTTGGTGCAGCAGGTCCCCACCGCGATCGCCAACGCGATGCTCGCCGGGGTGGTGCTCGATCTGTGCATCGATCCGTTGCGTCAATGGCACCTGGACCCATGGGGGATCACGATCGTGTTCGTGGTCTGGGCTCTGCTCACCCGACTGCTCCCCCGCTGGGCCGTGCCCGGCGCGGTCGTCGGGGCGATCGCGGTGATGCTCGCGCGGCACACGTTCGCGAGCCTCTCCGGTGGCGACGTGGTCCCGCACCTCGTCTGGACCACGCCGGAGTGGAGCGGGGCGACCATGCTCTCGATCGCGATCCCGCTCTACCTGGTCACGATGACGAGCCAGAACCTCCCCGGAGCCGCGGTGATGAAGAGCCTCGGCTACGCGTTGCCATGGCGCAGTGCCATCGCGTACACCGGCGCGGCCACCACCCTCGGCGCACCACTGGGCGGACACGCCATCAACCTCTCCGCGATCGTGGCCGCACTCACGGCCGGTCCGGAAGCCGGGCGCGACCCCCGACACCGGTGGGTCGCAGGTGTGTCGGCGGGCACCACGTACGTCGTCCTCGGCCTGTGTGCCCGCGGCATCGTCGCCGTCGGTGAACGCGCCCCGGCCGGGCTCTTCGCCGCGATCGCCGCCGTCGGTCTGCTCGGCACGCTGGCCAACTCGGCCCGGTCGGCCCTCGAACGTGAGGACACCCGCGCCGCCGCCGCGCTGACGATCGTGGTCGCGACCTCGGGCCTCACGGTCGCCGGGATCGGCGGCGCCTTCTGGGCGCTGGTGGTCGGTTGCGCGGTCTGCGTTCTCAACGCGGTACGGCTGCCACGCAGGACCTGAGCCCGCTCACTGTCTGCTCACTGAGGAGGTGCGACCAGGAAGTGCCAGCCGATCCAGCCCCAGGCGAGCACGATCGCCACCCGGGTGGCCCGGCGCGCCATCAGGCCGGCGAAGAGGGTGCGCAGGTCGGTGATCCGCTCCGGGTGGCTGCGCCCGGTCAGGTCCGCCGCGACCAGGGCCAGGGCGGAGAGCGCGTAGACGCCGGCGGTGACCATCAGCCCTCCACCTCGACGTGCGCCCGGTGCCGGGCCGGCATCAGTTGCAGCAGCACGACGCCCCCGGCCAGCCAGAGAGCGACCAGCAGCACCCGCGTCGGCGGCCACGCGATCACCGGGTTGAGGATGTCGGAGAGCGCCGGGAAGGTCCGTGTGCTCGCGTGGGCGTAGGTCTGCATGAGGTAGGCCGACAGCTCGCCGAGGGCAGCGACGACACCGATCACGGCGTACGGCCATCCGCGTGAGCGCCTGCGCGGCGGCGCGTACGACGGCCGGGCCGCTGCGTCGGCGAGCGCAGCGAAACCGACGGCACAGATCACCACGGCGTCAACGGCGCCGTACCGCGGGAGCAGCCCGCTCACGGCCGCTGCCAGCGCCACCGCGGCGTATGCCGTCGTGCGCTCCGCGCCCGTCCACGGATGCACCGGCTCCATCACCTCGTCCGCGGGCCACCGATGCTCGGCGTACGCGAGCCAGAGGGCGACCGCGAGGAACACGACCGCGTCGAGCGGGGCGCCTCGGAACAGGTGGAAGCAGCCCGTGATGACGACGATCACGATCGCCGGATGCACCCTCCCCGGTTGCCCTCCCACACAACCACCGTACGCGCGACGCCCGAGGTGCTCAGTCGGTAGTCATCCGTAGGTGTGGCGCGACGAGAGCAAGCAACTTCTGGTGCGTTTCGGTGTCGGCGGACACGATCAGACCGCGACCCGTGTGCACCGGTGCGCCGGCGAGGTCGGACACCACGCAGCCGGCGGCGGCACAGATCGCGATGCCAGCGGTGAAGTGCACGCTGTCTCGCAGTGAGCCATCGGAGACGTACGCGGCGCGTCGGGCGTCTGCCGCCCAGACCACGCCAAGGGTCGAAGAGATCACACGTGGCCCGAACTGCGCGCGGAGCGCGGGGTCGGCGACCAGGTTGCCGCCGACGAAGGGGGTGTCGAGCGGCCCGTCACAGTTGACCTCCACGAGGCCCGACGACGAGCGCGGTGCCAGTGCCCTCTCGGCATCCTCGCGTCGTACGAACGCCTCGCTCCCGTCGGTCCAATAGAGCTCGCCTGCAATCGGATCCATCACGGCCGCGGCCGTGGTCACGCCGTCCACGACGAGGGCGACGTTCACGGCGAAGAGCGGAGTCGCCGCCGCGAAGTTCAGGGTCCCGCACAGTGGATCGACCAGCCAGCGCCGCGACGAGGACCCGCGCGATCCGAGTTCCTCGCCGGTCGTCGCGTCGTCGGGCCGGTGCTCAGCGAGCACCGCCATGATCGCCCGCTCGGCTTCGACATCAGCCTCGGTGGCGAAGTCGACTGTGGACTTGGCCACCCGTACGTGCTCGGACCCGTAGCTCCGCGCGACGACGTCGGCCCCGGCGCACGCCGCGGCAATGGCCACGTCCACGTCCGTCAAGCTCACCCGAACACGTTACCGGGCGACGTGACCCCCGCCCGGGCGACGGCCTCAGCTCCGCAGTGCCGCCAACACCTTGGCCAGCCTGCGTTCTCGGGTCTCATCCTTCTTCGCCGACTCGATGGCGGTCGCATGTTCCTTCTTGTTCGAGTAGCTCAACGCCTCCCACGCCGCTGCGGCCCCGGGGTCGGCCTTGAGGGCCGCCGCCAGCTCGGCCGGCGGGGTCACCGTCCGTGGTCCGTCGTCGAGGTCGAGCCGGACCTCGACCTCGTCCCCGGCCCCGTGAGCGGTCGCCTTCCGGGTCGCGGCGTTGAAGGAGATGAGGAAGCGCCCGCCCATCGAACTGATCGTGTTGGCGTAGGAGTAGTCGCCGTCGACGGTCACCCGCACCGGCACCCGCTTGCCGTGGTCGAACGCGGCCACCACCTCGTCGGGCACGACGATCGCGACGTTGTTACCGCCCATGGGTTCGAGCTTCGTACGGAAGGTCTGCGTGTTCATCTGCCGATCGTGCCTCCTGGTCGTCGAGCCCTCAAGCATGGCCTAGGTTGAGGAAGGTGTCCCGCGCCTTCACCCCCGACCCCCATTCGCATGCACGTCCCAACGAGGTCGCCGTGCGGCACGTGAGTCTCGACCTCGACGTCGACTTCGGAAACAGGCAGCTCTCCGGCAGCGCGACCCTCGACGTCGAGCGGCGGGCCCCCGACGCCGCCCAACTCAGGCTCGACACCTGGCGGCTGGACATCAGCGGCGTCACCGATGAGGACGGCACCGCCCTCACTTTCACACTCGGCGCGCACGACCCGGTCCTCGGCAGCGCACTGACCGTCGATCTCGGTGACGCCGATCGGATTGTCGTGCACTACTCGACGAGTCCGGAGGCGAAGGCGCTGCAGTGGCTCGAGCCTGCGCAGACCGCGTCGGGCAAGCCGTTCCTGTTCACCCAGTCGCAACCGATCCTCGCGCGCACCTGGATCCCCTGCCAGGACAGCCCGGGCGTCCGCGTCACGTACGACGCGACCATCAAGGTGCCGTCCGACCTGATCGCGCTGATGAGCGCCGAGAACCCGACGGAGCAAACCGACGGGACGTACTCCTTCGCGATGCCGCAGCCGGTGCCGTCGTATCTGATCGCGCTGGCGGTCGGGACCTCGAGTT
>DASVMH010000196.1:0-2099 GCA_036384455.1 Marmoricola sp.
GATCTGGTGAGCCGGTGGCCTGAGAGGCTGGTGTTGTCCGGAGCTGTGGGCAAGTCTGTGGACAACACTGTGGACGACGTTGTGGACGGAGGTGCTGGAGCTGTGGATCAGCGTGGAGCGACACCGAGCCGGGTGGCGTACTCCGCCTATGTGGCCTGGGTCGTCGGCCTGACGGCGTACGTCATGGCGGTGTTCAACCGCACCTCCTTCGGGGTGGCGGTGATCCCCGCCGCGGACCGGTTCCACGCCTCGGCGAGCAGCCTGTCGTTCTTCACCGTCGTCCAGTTGATCGTGTACGCCGGGCTGCAGATCCCGGTGGGGGTCCTCCTCGACCGGGTCGGCCCCAAACGGTTGATCCTGACCGGGGCGGTGCTGATGAGCCTGGGCCAGTTCGGCCTCGCCCTGAGCACGTCCGTCGGACCGGCCATCGCGATGCGGGTGCTCGTCGGTGCCGGTGACGCGGTCACCTTCATCAGCGTCCTGCGCGTCGTCACCGACGTCTTCCCCGGCTCGCGGGTGCCGGTGATCACCCAACTCACCGGCATCTTCGGTCAACTCGGTGGCATCTTGAGCGCGCTGCCGCTGGCATCGGCGCTGTCGAGCCAGGGCTGGACCCGTTCCTTCGGCGGGATGGCCGCGATCGGGGTCGTCGTCGGCGTGCTCGTCCTGGTCGCGCTGCACGTCGACATGGACAGGCCGGCGAACGCACCCGGCGTGCGTCAGGCATGGGAGCAGGTGAAGGGTGCGTGGCGGCACCCGGGCACCCGCCTGGGCCTGTGGACGCACTTCACCACCCAGTTCTCCGCCAACGTCTTCGCGCTCTTGTGGGGTTTCCCGTTCCTCATCAACGGCGAGGGCCAGTCCCGCGGCACCGCGAGCATGTTGCTGACCCTCAACGTGATCGCCGGTGTCGTGATCTCCCCGATCCTCGGTCGCCTCGTCGGACGACACCCGCTGCGGCGCTCCTGGATGGTGCTCAGCATCATCGTCTCCGGCGTCGCGGGCTGGACGCTCGTGCTCGTCTGGCCCGGCCAGGCACCGATGTGGGTCCTCGTCGTCCTGGTGCTGAGCATCGCCGCGGGCGGCCCGGGCTCGATGATCGGCTTCGACTTCGCCCGCACGTTCAACCCGAGCGAGCGACTCGGCACGGCATCGGGGATCGTCAACGTCGGCGGCTTCGTCGCCTCGCTCCTGCTGATGTTCTTCATCGGTGTCGTGCTCGACATCGCCGGGACCGGGCCGGACTACTCGCTCACCGCATTCCGGTGGGCGTTCTCGCTGCAGTACCTCTTCTGGGGCTTCGGTGTCGTGGCGATCCTGATCAGCCGGCGCAAGACGATCCGACGTGAGGAGTTGGTGATCCCCAAGATCCGCCATGCCGTCTCCCGCGAGATGCGCGCACGCCGCGAACGCAGGGAGGGGCGATGAGCGAGCACCGGGCGTCGTACGACGGCGGTCCCGTCGCAGCTCTGCGCAGGATCGCCTTCCTGCTCGAGCGATCCCGCGCGGAGACGTACAAGGTCAAGGCGTTCCGTGCGGCGGCCGCCACGATCCTGCCGCTCTCCGCCGAGGAGTTGGCCGAGCGGACCGGGGCGGGGACGCTCCGCGAGCTCCCCGGCATCGGGGCTTCCACCGCCGAGGTCATCGCCGACGCAGTGGCGGGCAGGATGCCGGCCCGCCTGACCAAGCTCGAGAAGGAGGAGGGCGGTCCCCTGGTCGCGGGCGGCGAGACCGTCCGGGCGGCGCTCCGCGGTGATCTGCACTCCCACAGCGACTGGTCCGACGGCGGCTCGCCGATCGAGGAGATGGCGTTCACCGCGATGGAGCTCGGCCACGAGTACCTCGTCCTCACCGACCACTCACCGCGGCTGACCGTCGCCAACGGGCTCTCGGCCGCGCGGCTGGCCAAACAACTCGGAGTCGTCGACGCGGTCAACGATCACCTCGAACGCTTCCGCCTCCTCAAGGGGATCGAGGTCGACATCCTCGACGACGGTGCGCTCGACCAGAGCGACGAGATGCTCCACGAGCTCGACGTCACGGTCGCGTCGGTGCACTCCAAGCTCACGATGGATGCCCCCGCGATGACCCGACGGCTG
>DASVMH010000197.1:0-4155 GCA_036384455.1 Marmoricola sp.
CGAGCTTGTAGTTGTCGTTGCCGACATACAGCGTGACCTTGCTGCCGTCGGTCGGTGCGGTGTCGAGCGCGATCACGTCAATGCCCTTCGAGACGGCGTTCGCGGCCGGGCGGGTGAAGATCGGCGGGTCGAGGTTCTCCAGGACGATCCCGTCGGTGGCGGTCGCGGTGAGCGAGTTGAACAACTGCTCCTCGGCCGGCCCGTCGGTGTTGGCGGGTCCGACGACCTTCAGGTTCACGTCCTTGGAGTGTGCGGCGGCCTGCTTGGCGCCGTCGACCATCTCCGAGGCGAAGTTCAAGCTGATGTTCGCCACGGACATCCCGAGGTCGAGCGTTCCGCTCTTCTTCGTTCCGGAGCCGCTGCTGCCGCAGGCCGCAACGGTCAGGGTGAGCGCGGCGCACATGCCGGCGACGCGCAGCGGAGTAGTTCTCATCAGGGCTCCTCAGAGGTGGTTGATGCTGATTCTTCGATCGGTCGGGTACGTCGGCGCGGCCACAGGCCACGTCCTTGGGTGCGCCGCAGTTGGGCGTCGAGGGCGACCGCGATCAAGATGACGGCGCCGGTCGCGAAGGTCGTCCAGTTGATCGGGACGTGGAAGAAGACCAGGCTGCTGGCCACCACCGCGAGGATGAGAGAGCCGAGGAGCGCACCGGGCACCGACCCCTTGCCGCCCATCAGCGGCGTGCCGCCGATGATGCAGGCCGCGATCGCGGTCAGTTCGTAGCCGTTGCCGATCGTCGGGTCACCCGCGATGAAGAACGCCAGCGCCAGCGCGGCCGCGGCCCCCGCCATGATCCCCGAGACGCCGAGGGCGAGGGCACGGGTGCGCGCGATCGGCAGTCCACTGAACACGGCGGCGTCGGGGTTGGAGCCGATGGCACGCACCTGGGCGCCGAACCGGGTCCGCGTGAAGACGATGGTCAGCACGACGACCACGACCAGCATCGCCCACACGCCGGTGGGTACGCCGGCGATGTCGCCCCCGAACACGTTGAAGAACGAGTTGTTCGCGGGGAGCCCGGCGATCTGCTTACCGTCGGCGAACGCGAGCGCCGCTCCTCGGAACAGCATTCCGCTGGCGAGGGTCACGATGAACGACGGAGCGCCGATCGCGCTGGTGACGATGCCGTTGGCCGCGCCGAGGATCCCGCAGATCAGGATCAACGCGACCGCGGCCAGCCATGGATTCCAACCGTGTTGGATCAGCAGCGCGCCGATCACGACACCGAGGGCATAGCTGCCACCGACCGACAGGTCCACCTCGCGCATCGCGAGCGGGAAGACCATGCCGCAGGCGATCAGCCCGACGTACGACGAGGTCTGTGCCGTTGAGAGCAGGTTCCCCGAGTTGAGGAACTCCGGGTGTCCCACACCGACCGCCACCACGAGAGCGATCAGGACGAGGACCACGCCCATCTCGTCGCGCACGAGGTAGCGCTGCCACCAGGGCGCTCGCGCGCGCCGGCTGCTCTCAGCCCTGTCGGGCGCGCCCGTCGGGCCGGTGGTCGTACCAGGCCCGGGGGCCGTCGAGGTGACCGCGTTGGTCTCCTGGCTCACGTATGGGCTCCTTCGCGCCGGAGCCGCCGGGAGGCGGGCTCTGGCACCAAGGCTGCGGGCAAGGACGCGAGCGGACCAATGCCGTCATTCCGGCTGGTGGAACGACTGGGTCGAGTGCGCTCGTGGTCGCCATAGCAACCGTCAGCGCACTCGACCTCGGCTCAGAGCGCCTTGACGGCGTTGAGCAGCTTGCTCATCGAGTCCTTGGCGTCGCCGAAGAGGAGCTGGGTCTTCTCGTCGAAGAGCAGTTCGTTCTCGATGCCGGCGAAACCGGGTCGCATGGAGCGCTTCATGAAGATGATGTTCTTCGCCTCGTCGGCGTTGAGGATCGGCATGCCGTAGATCGGCGCGCCGGGCGTCGTCTTCGCCGCGGGGTTGACCACGTCATTGGCACCGACGACCAGGACGACGTCGGCGTCCTTGAAGTCGCCGTTGATCTCGTCCATCTCCTTGAGCTGGTCGTACGGGACCTGCGCCTCCGCGAGCAGCACGTTCATGTGGCCGGGCATACGACCGGCGACCGGGTGGATCGCGTAGTCGACCTGGGTGCCGCGCTCGCCGAGGATGTCCACGAGCTCGCGCAGTGAGTGCTGTGCCTGGGCGACGGCGAGGCCGTACCCGGGCACGATGATCACGCGGTCGGCGTAGCCGAGCATGATCGCCGCGTCGTTGGGCTGCAGCGACTTGACCGGCCGGTCCGATGCCTCGCCGCCGCCGAGGGTCGAGCCACCCTTGAGCGCCCCGAAGAGGATGTTCGTGACCGAGCGACCCATGGCGTTGGCCATCAGGATCGTGAGGAAGGTTCCGGAGGCGCCGACGAGGGTGCCGCCGACGAGCAGCACCGTGTTGGCGAGCACGTAACCGCCTGCGGCGACGGTGAGGCCGGTGAAGGCGTTGAGCAGCGAGATCACGATCGGCACGTCCGCGCCGCCGACGGGCAGCACCAACAGCAGGCCGAACAGCAGGCCGAGGACCCCGATGATGATCCCGTAGTTCATCGCGGGATCACGCACGAGCATCACCGAGAGCACGACGGCGGCGATCAGTGAGCCGCCGAAGAGGACCGAGAGCCCGGGGAACGAGACCGGCCGCGACGTCATCAGCTCCTGGAGCTTCGCGAACGTCACGCACGAGCCGGCGAACGAGACCGCGCCGACGAAGATCGTGAACGCGGTGGCCGCCCAGACGAACCAGTTCTCGTGGTCACCGGCGGCGACGTGCTCGTGCAACTCGAGCAGCGCGACCAGCGCGGCAGCACCACCGCCGACGCCGTTGAACAGCGCCACCATCTGGGGCATCTGCGTCATCTGCACCTTCTGGGCGCCGTAGACGCCGCCGATGGTGCCGACCACGATCGCAGCGACGATGAGCGGTACGTGGTGCAGGTGCTCACCGGTCGCGGGGTTCTTGATGATGAACGGGACGAGCACTGCGACGACCGCGCCGACCGCGCCGAGAAGGTTGCCGTTGCGGGCCGTCTTCGGACCCGAGAGCCCCTTGAGGGCGAGGATGAAGCAGACCGCACAGGCGAGGTAGACCACCTGGGCCCACGTGGGGATCGAGTGCATCAGGCGGCTTCCTTGTCATTTCGCGCAGGCTTCTTCTTCTGCGTGAACATCTGCAGCATCCGGTCGGTCAGGACGAAGCCACCGACCATGTTGACCGAGGCGAGCACGATTGCGATGACGCCCACCACGATCGCTGCGGTGTTGTCGGTGCTGCCGGTCACCAGGATGGCGCCGAGCAGGATGACGCCGTGGATCGCGTTGGCGCCCGACATCAACGGGGTGTGCAGGGTCGAGGAGACCTTGGAGATCACCTCGATGCCGACGAACACACTCAGCACGAAGATCGTCAGCCAGACGACTGCCTCGTTCATCGGTTCTCCTCCTGCTCGTCGTTCGCACTCTCGCCGAGGTCGAACAGTGCCGTGTCCGCGTCGTCGTCCGTCGCGTTCGTCGAGGCGTCCTCGGGCTCCGGCTCGGGCTCGGGCTCGGGCTCGGGAGCCGCCTCAACCACGGGCTCTGACTCCGGCTCTGACTCCGGCTCGGGCTCCGGCTCTGACTCCGGCTCAGGCTCGGGAGCCGCCTCAACCACGGGCTCCGGCTCCGGCTCGGGAGCCACCTCGGTGGCCTCCTCGGACATCGGTGCGATCAGATCGTCGACCGGTGCCTCCTCGGGGAGCGGCTCGGGCTCGAGTTCGTCGAGATACTCCAGCGGCTCCTCCTCGGGCACCAGTTGCACCGTCTCGAGGTCGAGCTCGGTGGGCGCCGCAGGGGCGGGAGCGGGTACGGCCCCGCCGGCGGACGCACCGCTCGGGTCGGCGGGGGTCACGACCGGCAACACCGCGGTCTCGGGCTCCGGCTGGGGTTCGGGCTCAGGTTCGGGCTCGGGCTCGGGGTCGGGACCCTCGATGGCCTCACGCGTCGGCTTGTGCTCGATCCGCCCGTTGTGGGTCACGCACGCACCGATGACGATCTCGTCCTCGAAGTCGGGCGCGAAGGCGGCCTCGGTGGCGGGCGTCCCGTCCTCACCGGCCGGCACGGCCTTCTGGGTCATCAGGGTGACCAGGTTGATCACGTTCTGGGCGTAAAGGGT
>DASVMH010000198.1:0-13371 GCA_036384455.1 Marmoricola sp.
CGGCGACGGTCCGGAGCCGCCGAGCCCCGGTCTCGTCGACATCCCCGCCCTGATGGATCGAGCACGTGCCACGGGCGTGGACGTGACCTACCGCGACGAGGTCTCGTCCGACGGCATCGGCGCGGGCACCCAACTCGCGATCTACCGCGTCGTCCAGGAGTCGCTCACCAACGTCGTCAAGCACGCCCCCGGCTCGGCCGTCGATGTCGCCCTGGTCGAGGGCGCCGGCGAGGTCCGGCTGACTGTGCGGAACCACACGCCCGAGAGCAGCCCCGCGCCGATCGACTCGGGCGGCCACGGCCTGGTGGGGATGCGCGAGCGCGCGGCGGCGTACGGCGGCCGCTGCACCGCCGGCTTCGTCGAGCCGGGCGTCTTCGAGGTACGCCTCGACCTGCCCGTCGAGCGCGGGACGGAGGCCCGCCGATGAGCACGATCAAGGTCCTGCTGGCCGACGACCAGTCCCTCGTCCGCGACGGCTTCAAGGCGATAATCGAGCGTGAGCCCGACCTCGATGTCGTCGGCGAGGCTGCCGACGGCGTCGAGGCCGTCGAGATGGTCGGGCGCCTGCACCCCGACGTCGTCCTGATGGACATCCGGATGCCGCGCCTCGACGGCCTCGCGGCAACCTCGAAAGTGCTGGCCGATCCGCGCAATGCCGGCGTCAGGGTCGTCGTGCTGACGACCTTCGACCGTAACGAGTGGGTCTTCGAGGCTCTGCGGGCCGGTGCCAGCGGCTTCCTGCTCAAGGACGTACGTTCGGCCGCCCTCCTCGAAGCGATCCGGGTCGTGCACCAGGGCGAGGCGCTGCTCGCTCCGTCGATCACGCGCCGGCTGATCGAGGAGTTCGCCCGCACCGCCCCGGATCCGCGCCCGGCCGCACCCCTCGACGTACTCACGGCGCGTGAGGTCGACGTACTCCGACTCGTGGCGGCGGGTCTGTCGAACGCCGAGATCGCCGAGCGGCTCGTCGTCGAGCAGTCGACGGTGAAGACCCATGTGAACCGCATGCTTTCCAAGCTCGGGCTCCGTGATCGCACCCAGGCGGTCGTGTTCGCATACGAGAATCGGGTGGTCGTCCCGGGCCGTTGAAGGTCCGGTGAGTCTCGGATGTGAGACAGCGGGGACGGCTGCGGCACTGGTCGTGGACGCCGCGACCGCATTGACTGAGGCCATGACAGAGGTTGTGATCTCCCCTGGCCCGGTGACCTTCGCCGATGTGGTCGCGGTCGCCCGCGAGGGCGCTCGGATCCGGCTCGCTGAGGATGCCGTCGCCGCGATCGAACGTGCCCGTGCAGTGGTCGAGGAGCTCGCGTCCGCAGCGACCCCGTCGTATGGGATCTCGACCGGTTTCGGCGCGCTCGCCACCCGGCACATCCCTGTCGAGATGCGTGCCCAGTTGCAGCGCTCGCTGGTGCGCTCGCACGCCGCGGGCTCCGGGCCCGAGGTCGAGCGCGAGGTCGTACGCGCCCTCATGCTGTTGCGGCTCTCGACCCTGGCGACCGGGCACACCGGCATCAGGCCGGTGACCGCCCGCCTGTTGGCCGATGTGATCAGTGCCGGCATCACGCCGGTGGTCCGCGAATACGGATCCCTCGGATGCTCCGGTGATCTTGCGCCACTGGCGCACTGCGCGCTCGTGCTCATGGGGGAGGGCGAGGTGCGCGATGCCGCGGGCGCGCTGATGCCCGCCTCCGATGCGCTGGCGGCTGCGGGCCTGGAGCCTGTCGAACTCGTGGAGAAGGAGGGCCTCGCGCTCATCAACGGCACCGACGGGATGCTCGGGATGCTGGTGCTCGCGCTGCAGGACCTCGATGTCCTCGTCAAGACCGCGGACATCGCTGCCGCCATGTCAGTCGAGGGCCAGCTCGGCACGGACCGGGTCTTCGCCCCCGAGTTGCAGGCGCTCCGGCCGCACCCCGGCCAGGCCGACTCGGCCGCCAACCTCACCGCTCTGTTGCGCGACTCGGGCGTGGTCGCCTCGCACCGAGGACCCGACTGCAACCGTGTGCAGGACGCCTATTCGCTGCGTTGCTCACCGCAGGTGCATGGGGCCGCCCGCGACACCCTCGCGCACTGCGCCACGGTTGCCACCCGCGAGCTCGCTGCTGCCGTCGACAACCCCGTCGTGCTCGCCGAAGAGGGCCGCGTCGAGTCCAATGGCAACTTCCACGGCGCCCCGGTGGCGTACGCCCTCGACTTCGCCGCGATCGTGGTGGCGGACCTGGCCTCGATCTCCGAGCGGCGTACGGACCGTTTCCTCGACAAGGCCCGCAACCACGGCCTGCCGCCGTTCCTCGCCGACGATCCCGGCGTCGACTCCGGGCACATGATCGCGCAGTACACGCAGGCCGGGATCGTCAGCGAGCTCAAGCGGCTGGCGAACCCGGCGTCGGTCGACTCGATCCCGTCCAGCGCCATGCAGGAGGACCACGTCTCGATGGGCTGGGCCGCCGCCCGCAAGCTGCGCCGCGCCGTCGACGGCCTCACGCGCGTACTCGCCGTGGAGGTGCTCACAGCAGCGCGGGCTCTCGACCTGCGTGCGCCCCTGGAGCCCTCGCCGGCGACCGGAGCGGTGATCGCACTGCTGCGCTCGAGCGGTGTCCCCGGCCCCGGCCCCGATCGCTTCCTCGCGCCGGAGATCGAGCAGGTCGTCGGGCTCGTACGTACGGGTGCGGTCGTGGCCGCCGCCGAGGCCGTGCTCGGCGAGATGCGCTGAGGTCAGGCCGCCTCGGGAGCGCGGTGCCGCGCTCGAAGCAGGCGCCACACCGTGTAGATCTGCACGAGTAGGTAGCCCACCGCGATCGCGATCAGCACGTACAGCGCAAGGTGCACGCCGCCCGCATCGACCGTGGTGCCGCACGACTGGTCGCCGAGACCGTCGAGGGTGCCGGAGCCGGTGGTGGCCACGCCGCTGCAGGACACCCCCACGCTCGACACGACCGTGAACGGGAGGGCGAGCATTCCGGCGACCACGGTGACCACCGCGAGCGGGAACCCGGTGGCCAGGAACAGGTATCCGATCAGCTTCTCCCGGGTCGTCCACACCTGCGAGATGCCGAGCAGGACCAGCCCGGCGACCCAGGCGATACCTGCGAACGGGAGGAGAACCGCGCCGATCTCTGCTCCGATCAGGCAGATCAGCGCGGCGGTCTCGAAGCCGCCCCACACCCCCGGTCGCCGTGCCTGTTGCACGGCGCCCTCGAGCCGGTCGACGTACGGGCCGACGCCCGGGGCGGCAACCGGGGCCGGCGGCGGGGTGGGCGCCGTCGGCGGAGTGGGGGCGGGCGCGTTCTCGAGCGCTTCGTCGACGAGGGCCCGCGGGGACCCGAGGCGGTCGAGGACCTCGCGCACCCGTGCCTCGCTCTCGCCGCCGGTCAGAGCGGAGCTGAGGTGCTCGCGGATGTCGGCGACGAGGTCACCGGCCTGATCGGCCGGCAGCCGGCGCGACTCATGATCGAGTTGGGCGAGGTAGTCCGTCGCGAGTGCGTGCGGGGTCTCGGTGTTCATGGTCGCTGCCTTCCCTCGAGAATCTGGTCAACGGAGTGGGTGAAGTCTCGCCACGAGTCCTGGAAGGTCCCGAGCGCGCGCCGGCCGCGTGCGGTGAGCCGGTAATAACGGCGCGGTGGACCGCTCGGCGACTCCTGCCAACTGGTGGCGACGAGTTCCTCCTTGCGCAGCCGGCTGAGCAGGGGGTAGATGGTGCCCTCGCTGGCCACCAGGCCCGCGTCGGAGAGCTCGGTGACGAGGTCATATCCGTACCGCTCCTCGTCGCCCAGCAACGCGAGTACGCAGTGCTCGAGCACGCCGCGACGCAATTGGGTCACCGCCGAGTCGAGAGCCGCCATGCACTACACGGTAGCGGCGGGTACCTTGCGATGCAAGATACATAGCGTCTCGGATCCGAGACGTGACCAGGGCGGTTGCGGCTGGCGCCGCGGTGCTTATCCGCGTTCCATTGGGCACAGAACCGCACCGAGGAGGAGCCATGACGGCATCGACCAGTTCGACCAACGATCGCCTGCCGATCCATGCAGCGCACGGCACCGATCTGACCGCCGGCTCGTGGCAGACCGAGGCGCCGTTGCGGATGCTGATGAACAACCTCGATCCCGAGAACGCCGAGAACCCTGCCGACCTGGTCGTCTACGGCGGGACCGGGAAGGCGGCGCGTTCGTGGGAGGCGTACGACGCGCTCGTCCGGACCCTGACCACGCTCAAGGACGACGAGACGATGCTCGTGCAGAGCGGCAAGCCGGTCGGGGTGTTCCGTACGCACGAGTGGGCGCCGCGTGTGCTGATCGCGAACTCCAACCTCGTCGGCGACTGGGCGAACTGGGAGGAGTTCCGCAGGCTCGAGGAGATGGGCCTGATCATGTACGGCCAGATGACGGCCGGGTCGTGGATCTACATCGGCACCCAGGGGATCCTGCAGGGCACCTTCGAGACCTTCGCGGCGGTCGCTGACAAGAGGTTCGGTGGGACGCTGGCCGGCACCATCACCGTGACCGCGGGGCTCGGCGGTATGGGCGGCGCGCAGCCGCTCGCGGTCACGATGAACGACGGTGTCGCGATCTGCATCGACGTGGACCAGTCCCGGATCACCCGCCGGATCGAACATTGCTTCCTCGACGAGCAGGCGTCCTCCCTCGAGGACGCGGTGTCGCGTGCGATCGCTGCGAGGGATGCGCGAAAGCCTTTGTCCATAGGGGTTCTGGGCAACGCGGCCGAATTGCTGCCCCGGTTGCTCGAGATGAACGCGCCGATCGACATCGTGACCGACCAGACCTCGGCGCACGACCCGCTGTCGTACCTCCCCGTCGGGGTCTCCTTCGATGACTGGCACGACGACGCCGCTCGGGATCCCGAGGGATTCACCAAGGAGGCGCAGGCCTCGATGGCTGCGCACGTCCGCGCGATGGTGGAGTTCCAGGACCGTGGCGCGGAGGTCTTCGACTACGGCAACTCGATCCGCGACGAGGCCCGCAAGGGCGGGTACGACAGGGCGTTCGCGTTCCCCGGGTTCGTGCCGGCGTACATCCGGCCGCTGTTCTGCGAGGGCAAGGGTCCGTTCCGGTGGGCGGCGCTGTCCGGCGATCCGGAGGACATCCGGAAGACGGACGAGGCGATCCTGTCGCTCTTCCCCGACAACGCGCGGCTGCACAAGTGGATCAGGATGGCCCAGGAGCGCGTGCACTTCCAGGGTCTGCCGGCGCGGATCTGCTGGCTCGGGTACGGCGAGCGCCACCTCGCCGGGCTCAAGTTCAACGAGATGGTCGCCAACGGTGAGTTGTCCGCGCCGATCGTCATCGGCCGCGACCATCTCGACTGCGGATCGGTGGCCTCGCCGTACCGCGAGACCGAGGGGATGCTCGACGGCTCCGACGCGATCGCGGACTGGGCCATCCTCAACGCACTGGTCAACACCGCCTCGGGCGCCTCGTGGGTCTCCTTCCACCACGGCGGTGGCGTCGGGATGGGTCGCTCGCTGCACGCCGGCCAGGTCTGCGTCGCGGACGGCACCGACCTGGCAGCACAGAAGATCGAGCGGGTCCTCACCAACGACCCCGGGATGGGCGTCATCCGGCACGTCGACGCCGGCTACGACCGCGCCGCCGAGGTCGCCCACGACCTCGGCGTCCGCATCCCGATGGCCGAGGGATAGTCGCCGATTCGGGATAGTGCGACACATCCCGTACGACAAATCGGGCACGGACGGTACGAGATGTGTCGCACTATCCCGTCCGCCAATCATCCACAGGGTCTTTCGGGCACCGGGTTTCCACAGGAGACCGGAGTGGGGATGCGGTAGGAGGCGCGCCCGCCGACGCTCGTGGGATGGAAGAGCGAACTGACTGGTGGCCAACGTGCGAGCGACCGCAGGGACTGGTTCAGCCGTGGCGGGTCGGCGAGTATGGGCTGACCCACGCCGAGGCCCGGAACCGGAGGAAGTGGTGCCGGATCGCGCCGGCGTACTACCTGCCCCGTGACGTCGATCGCACATCGGTGGAGCAGCGGATCTACGAGCAGGGACCGCGTATTGAGGATTGTGGAGCGGTCACCGCGTGGGCGTCGCTTCGCTGGCAGGGTGCCCGCTTCTTCGACGGTACGACGAGGGGCGGGCGTGAATCCCTTCCGATACCCCTACTGGTGTACTCGAACTCCAACCTGCGCCACGCTGCGGGGACGACGGTGAGCCGGGCCCGAAGGAGCCCAGACGAACTCGACTGGGTTGGCGGGATCTGGTGCACGATCCCGGAGCGCGCGGTGTACGACGAGGTTTGCCGTGATCGCTCGCTCTATCGGGGCGTGGCCGCGGTGGATATGGCGGCGGCGGCCGCATTGGTCACGGTCGCGGGGATGTGGGACTTCGTCCATTCCTTCAACGGGCGTCTCGGAGTCCCGCACGTCCGGACCGTGCTCTCCCACGCGACCGACGGCAGCCGATCGCCGCAGGAGACACGGCTGCGGCTGATCTGGACGATGGACGCCGGCCTGCCGAATCCCCTTTGCAACGTGCCCATCTTCGGTCTCGACGGATCGTTCCTGGCCATTCCGGACATCTTCGACCCGGAGGCGGGGGTGGTCGGCGAGTACGACGGTGCGCACCACCTCACACACGACCAACGCCGCACCGATCGCGCCCGCGAGGAATTGCTCCGCGATCATGGCCTGGAGTACTTCGCCGTTGTACGAGGCGACTTCGCAGACACGGCGCGAGTCGTCCAACGGATGCATGCAACACGTCGCCGGGCCCGGTGGCTCCCGCCCGACCAGCGACGGTGGACGCTCGATGTTCCTGGCTGGTGGGGTGCTCGCCGCTCGAGATAGTGCGACACATCCCGTACGACAAATCGGGCATGGACGGTACGAGATGTGTCGCACTATCCGGCGAGGGCGGGTTAGGGCCGGCGATTCTCAGAGGCGCGGGGAGACGGGAGAGGCGAACCAGATGGTCCGGTCCGCCCAGTCGCCGGGGCCGCGCCGGACGCCGGAGCACACCATGATGGCGATCTGTGGGGCGCCATCGGTGGCGTAGTAGGCCGGGTATGGCTGCAGCGCGCCGATCGTGACCTCCTTGGTGACGCGGTAGCACAGGTGGGCGTGCTCGCCCCACAAGACGATCCGGTCGCCGGCGCGCAGGCTGGTGAGCATCAGGTTGCCCAGCGAGGGCGCGGAGGTCCACGGCCAGGTGTGGGCGTTGAGCAGGACGTTGCCCTGGTCGGAGCCCGGCATCACGCCCGGTGGGCGATCCCACGCGAACTCGTGCTTCCCGGCCTCATCGAGCGGAGGTACGCCGGGGATGTCGTTGCTGTCACGCGCCAGCGCGAGGACCGGTGCCCGCTTCACGACCCCCTCGACGGAGACGTGTGTCGGGGCGAACGGACTGGTCGCACCGGTCGCGCACAAGGGTTTCGCCTTGAGGACGGCGCCCTCCAGGACCGCCTGGCGAGGAGGTGGAGCGGCGGCGCCGGGTGAATCGGCCAACTGCCACCCGGTCGAGATCACGCCCACCACGAGGGCGGCGACGGCGACCGCACGCCACCAATGGTTGGCGAGCGCACGCACCCGTGAGGTTGCTGCGCTCATCGTGCCCGTCGCTCCCGCCAGCGGGCGACATCGTCATCGATGTCGCGTGTCTTGGTGATCACCGGGGGCCCACCGAGGAGTTGCCGCCTCGCCTCGACGACCCGGCGGTTGAACTCCTCGAGCATACGACGCACCGCGGCCTCGGATGTCTCCTTGTCGAGGATCCCGTCGAGCTCGGCGTCCTCCTTGCGCAGGGCGAGCGCCGGCGGGAGGACGCCGGTGATCCGCTCGCGCTCGATCAGCTTCTTCAACCACCAGTCGGGGTCGTGGCTGCTGCCGAGACCCTCGATCGGCTTGCCGGCGCCGGGCAGGTCGTCGAAGTCGCCGCGCGCCATCGCCACCCGGATCTGCTCGTCGACCCACGAGACCTGGTCGCGCATGCGGGCGGCTGCGGCCGATGAGCCCGTGCGGGCGTCGGCCGGGGCGCGGTGGCGGTGCGCCCCGTCGGAGGCGTCCTCGCTCTCCGGGCGCCCCTGTGGCCAGTCCTCGCTCTCGGGCATGACCCAATTGTGCCTTGCCCGACCAGGTCCTGAAATCGCGTGCTACCGCTTGCGGCGGGAGCGGACCCGCAGGGGACCGACGAGCCGCGGGCCGGAGAGCTGGCGTTCGAGCCGCCGTGCCTCACGGCCGACCGGTTGGGCGACGTACTCCCCGAGGATCACGCCCGCGGACAGCGAGATCGCGATCGCCGCGGCATTGATCAGCGACACCAGCCCCGCGGCACTTCCGCCCGGCTCGGCGAGCAGGGACAGGCCGCGGTAGATCGAGAGCCCGGGCAGCATCGACACCACGGCGGGGACCACGACGGTGAGGGCCGGTACCTTCACCCGCGCGCCGGCGCCGTACGCCAGCAGTCCGATGACCACCGCGGCGGTCGCCGACGACCAGGCCGTGCCGAAGCCACGCTCGTCGAGGACGCCGTACACGCCCATCGCCAGACCCCCGATGAGCCCGATGGGCACCAACGCGCGCAGCGGTGAGTACGACGAGAAGGCGAATGCGGCCGCCGTGATCGCCCCGCCGATCATCAACCCCGGGAGGTCGGAGAATCCCGAGGCACCCGGATGGAAGCGGCCCAACTCCACCCCCGCCATGCCGGCGACGGTCAGGCCGCCGCTGACGCCGGCGATGATCCCTGCGGTGGCCAGCATCGCTTCGAGGATGCGCGCTCCGGCGGTGAGGGGGAAGCCCGTGAGCGCGTCCTGGATCGCACCCATGAAGCTGACCCCGGCCAGCAGTTGGATGATGCACGCGGTCACGACCCGGCTCGGGACGAGGTCGCTCTGGAGCGCGGCGAGGCCGGTCGCGAGCAGGGTGGCGAAGAGACCGCCCGCCACCTGTTGGTAGAACACCGGCAGCCGAGCGCGGCTCATCCGCCGCTGGATCAGGTCGACACCCATCGCAGCGATCGCCGCCACGGTGATGAGCAGCAGCCCACCGCCCAGCATCAGCCCGACGCCGCCACCCATGACGCCCCAACCGAGCGTGCGTGCCCACCTCGGCATCGCATGCCCGGTCGAGGTGATCCGGGCGATCCGTGCACGTGCCTCGTCCCGGTCGATGCGTCCGTCGATCAGGTCGCGGACCAAGTGGTCGACCAGAGTCAGGTCGCCGTAGTCGATCTCACGATGGCGTACGTGCCGGATCTGCACCATGGCAGGCTCATCGGGACTCGCCTGGTAGGTCATCGCGATCTCGGTGAACGTCACATCGCCGGTCGCCCGACGCAGTCCGCATACGTGCGCGACGTTGGACATCTGCGCCGCGACGTCGGAGGCGCCGGCGCCCGAGGCGAGCAGGATCTCGCCGACGCGGAGTGCGAGATCGAGGGTCTTGTAGTTGTCCGACGAGCTCGGGGTGCGGGGCGCCTCTTCGGGGATGGGCAGTTCGGACATCGTCCCTCAGTGTGCCGTCGCAGGGTCTCCGAACGCATCCCGCGGTGCGACCGCGAGGAATGCGGCGGCGGCCAGCGCGGTGGTCGCGCACACCGACCAGACGACGAGGTAGCCGTGGAGTGGCGCATGGCCGGCCTTGGCGTCGGCGATCGAGCCGGCCGAGGAGAGCGCGATCGCGAAGATGCTCGAGGCGATCGCGCCGCCGATCGTCTTGGTCGTGTTGGTCATCCCGGTGACGAAGCCGGTGCGGTCGGGGGGCGCGGCCGCCGCTGCGGCGGCGGGCAGCGAGGACACGAGTGCGCCGGAGCCGACGCCGGCGATCGCCATGTTGACCATCACCGCGACGGTCTCGTTGTGGAACGGAAGGAAGAGGGCGTACCCGATGCCGACGAGTGCCGCTCCGAGCACCATGGCTGCCCGCATCCCGACGCGGCGGGCGATCGCGGGCATCGTCAGCGCGCCCAGGACCATCGTGAGCACATAGAGCACGATCAGGACGGACACGAAGCCCGCGCTCGCGCCGAGCCCGTACCCCGTCTTGTCGGGGTTGGTGCGCGCGAAGGTGGACAGCGGGATCTGCGCGCCGAGGACGGACATCCCGAAGAGGAACGCGGTGACCTGGACCGGCCATTGCGCGCGCGAGGCGAGCAGACGTACGTCGACGAGCGGTTCGCTGCGGCCGCGTTCGACCCGGGCGAACGGGACCAGTGTCAGCACACCGAGCGCGACCGCGATCCAGGCGAGCACCGAGCCGGGACCCTGCACGCGGACGAGGATGAGTCCGCCCATCACCAACCCGATGGCGACCGTCGCGAGCGCGAATCCGGGAAGATCCAGCGATCCCTCGCCGCGTGGTGGGGTGTCGGCGATGCCGAACCAGACCACGGCGAAACAGGCACTCACCGCGATCGCGGGGACCATCAGGACGACGGTCATGGAGACCGCGCCGACGATCGCGCCGCTGATGCCGGCGCCGACGATCACGCCGCCCTCGAGCGCGGCGACGAGGAAGGCGGCCGCGCGGCGCGTGAGCCGGGTCTGTTGCCCGGTGGCCGCGGTGCGCTGGTGGATGATGCTGATCTCCAGAGGCAGCCAGACGACGTAGAAGCCCTGCACCGCCCAGGCGATCAGGAACGTGGCGAAGGTCGGGCTGAACGCGACCGCCCACGACGTGAGCGCCGTGACCGCCGTCGAGCCGAGCAGCACCTTGCGGTGTCCGACGAGGTCGCCGAGTCGCGCGAGAACAGGTACGACCAGGGCGGAGACCACCAACTGGGCGGCCTCGAACCAGTTGACCGAGGCGTCCTTGATGCTCAGGTGGTCGGCGATGTCGGAGAAGATCGGCGTGTAGTAGCCCTGCAGGATCCCGCTGGCGATCTCGACGCAGACGAGGAAGCCGACGACCTGCCCGATACGTACGGCCGGGTGGGTCGGTGCCGTGGTCGTCATCGGTGCTGCTCGATCAGTCGCCGGTACCACCCGATCCCGCGGACGAAATCGTCGACGCCGATGCGTTCGTCGAAGGAATGGATGCTCTCGCGCTGCTCCTTCGACATCAGGAACGGCGCGAACCGGAACACCCTGTCGCAGATGCGGGTGAAGAAGCGCGAATCGGTGGCCGCCATCATGAGGTACGGCGTCACGACGGCCTCGGGGAACGTCGCCGAGATCGTGGACTCCATCAGCGCGTAGCCCTCGTCGTCGATCCGGGAGATCGGGCTCGGCTCGTTGGCGTCGATGACGTCGATGGTCATGTCCTTGTCGTCGATCGCCCTGCGCACGTGGGCGATCGACGACGCGACGGTGTCGCCGGGTGCGATCCGGAGGTTGACCGTGGCGGTCGCCGACGAGGCGATCACGTTCTGCGCGGGTGAGCCGGACAGCTGGGTCACCGCGATCGAGGTACGCACCATCGAGGCCGCCTCGGGGCCGAGGAGGGTGATGACCCGGGGGAGCACCGCACGCAGCCTCTCGGCGTTGGTGAGCAGCGGACGTACGGGCGCGGGCAATTGAGGTGCGAGCCGCGTGAACAACTCGATGACCGGCTTGGTGAGCCGTGGCGGGAACTGGTGTTTCTCCAGGCGTACGACCGCCCGGGCGATGCGCGCGGTCGGCCCGTTGGGGCGCGGGGTCGAGGAGTGCCCGCCGCGACCCTCCGCACGCAACAGCAACGACGTGGTGCCCTTCTCGCCGATCCCGACGACGCCGAGCGGTGCGGTCACTCCGGGGAAGGCACCGGTGGCGACGGCCCCGCCCTCGTCGACGACGAGCCAGGGGCGGACGCCGCGGTGCTCGAGCGCCTGCACCGCAGCCTCGGCGTCGGGTCCGGACACCTCCTCGCGGGCACCGAACGAGAGCCAGATGTCGTGGGCGGGCACGAAGCCCTCGGCGAGGAGCCGCTCGACGGCCTCGCAGATGCCGACCAGCGCGCCCTTGTCGTCGAGGGTGCCCCGCCCCCACAGGACGCCGTCCTCGATGACACCTGCGAACGCCGGATGTGTCCACGGCATCGATCCGTCCACCGGGACGACGTCCTGGTGCGCCATGAGGACGATCGGCCGCTCGTCGCTGCGGCCCGGCCAGCGGAAGAGCAGGGAGTGCGTGCCGACCCGGGTTCGCTCCAACCGCTGGTGCAGCAGCGGGAAGCTGATCTCGAGTTCGGTGTGCAGCGCGTCGAAAGCCGCGGCGTCGATCAGATCCTCGTCGGTGTACGACACCGTCGGGATGCGTACGAGTGCCTGCAGCTTGGCCACAGCCTCCTGGTCGCGTACCTCCATGTTCCCTCCCATGGAGGCACGGTAGCGAGAGGGCGGGTGTCGCGCTCGCTCAGCGACGGTGCCGTTGGAAGGTGATCACGGTCGTGCCGGCGATGAGGACGAGGCGGTGGTGGGACATCCGTGCCCGGGGACGTGCGCGGATGATGGCATCGAAGGCGCTCTCCTGCTCCCCTCGCGTCCCGGTGCACGCTATGTCCGTCTCGATCACACGACGGAACCGGAGCCGGCCGTGGCGGACGACGACGGCTCCACCACCGGCGTTGCAACCGGTGTCGAATCCGAACGGGAGCGCGCGGTGCCCGTGGCGTACCTTCCCGAAGTTCATCCTGATCGGCGCTCCGGGCGCGGTGCGGTGGGTCGTTCCGTCCGTCCGGTAGTGCCGTGCGACCCATCGTCTGCCGGCGAGGTCGGAGCGGGTCGCGCGACGGCCGGGGAGCTTTGGTGCGTGTCGTGCGGCCGTCGCGGTGCGGTTCTGCTGCGGGGTCGTGACAGCAGCTGCTGCCGGTGCCATGGAGAAGAGGGCGAGCGCGGTCATCGCGGCGAGGAGCATCCGTGCGCGACGTTGTTGTGCCTGGGTCATGTCATCACCTTCCGAAAGGGTATGACGTGGCCGGCGTCGTGTCGGTTCCGTCGTCACCAACTGCCGGTGTGGACCACTTCGTCGAGCGGGCGACGTCGGCGTCGCGTGGGTGAGCCGGGTGCGCCACCGGCGGCCGGCCGGCCGATGGCGACGGCGCCGACGGGCATGTGATCGTCGGGGACGCCGAACTCCTTCCGGAACGGTGCGACCGACTCCGGGGGGATGCCGAAGAAGCAGGAGCCGTACCCGTGGTCGACGGCGGTCAGCAGGATCAGCATCGAGGCCATCGCGGCGTCCATGTGCCAGAACGGCACCGGCCAGCGCGCCTCCTCGCGGTCGGTCCAGCCCTTGTCCGGCTGGGCGTAACGATCGAGGTAGGCGTCCTTGCAGGACAGCGGCACGATCAGCGCGGGGGCCGTCCGCATCCCTTCGAGCCAGTTGTTGTCGGCCTCCGGGTCGGGCATCGTCGCGGTCCAGAACCGGTCGACGTCGGCGGGGGTGTCGAGCCTGAGGAACGCCCATCCCTGGCTGA
>DASVMH010000199.1:0-3368 GCA_036384455.1 Marmoricola sp.
GCCGAGGGCGGCAACGCCGTCGGGTCGGTGATGGTCAAGCTGGGCACCGACCTAGACGACCCGGCCGACCGGCTCAAGGCGATCCACCGCTCGATGAAGGACGGCAAGGACGCACTCGGGACCATGACGCCCAACCAGATCCTCGCGATGAGCGCGATCGGGATGGCTCCGTCGATCATGTTGCCGATGCTGGGCCTGACCGGTGTCACCCGGCCGCCGTTCAACCTGATCATCAGCAACGTTCCGGGTCCGCGGAAGACGCAGTACCTCAACGGCGCCAAGCTGGCCGGGAGCTACCCCGTCTCGATCCCGATCCAGGGGATGGCGCTCAACATCACCTGCAACAGCTACGCCGAGGACCTGGACTTCGGACTCACGGGTTGTCGCCGCAGCGTGCCCAGCCTGCAGCGTCTGCTGACGCATCTCGACGACGAGCTCGCAGCCCTCGAGAACGCCTGCGGCGTCAGCTGATCAGGCGGCGCTCGCGACGACGTCGGAGTTGGCGCCCACCGGGAGCGTGATCGGCGCGGGCGCCGGGGCGGCCATCTGCTCGGCCTCGGCGATGTTGTCGCTGACCACCCGCAGGACCGTGCCGAGGCCGACCTCGAGCGCCTCGCACAGCGAGGCGAGCAGCTCCGAGGAGGCCTCCTTCTGGCCACGTTCGACCTCGGAGATGTAGCCGAGGCTGATCCGCGCCCGGCCGGAGAGCTCGCGCAGCGTCAGGCCGCGACGCATCCGCTCCGCACGCAGCACCTCACCGAGCGCCTCGCGGAACAGCACCGCCTCTTGCGCCATCTCGAGCTCCTCTCGTCAGTGGTGGCAACGCTACCCGCCCGGTGTTTCTTCCCTCATCGGGGTGCACCGCGTGTTCACTCTGGGCGCAATCGTTCGAACCTGCCCTGCCGGTGCACCAACCAGTCCTGGTTGCCGATCTCGATCTCGTCGATGCGCACCGTCACCAATGCGGACCAGCCGACCTCGACGGAGTGTTCGTACGACACCGACGCCCATGTGCCCGCTCCGGCGAGCTGTGGACCGTGTGCGGTGGGGAGGAATTCGGCTTGGGAGAACACCCCTCCGGGTGCGGGCATCACGCCGCCGAACATCTCGGCGAGTTCGCTGCGGGAGCCGTCCAACAGGTGCATGACCGCACGTCCGGATGCCTGGAGGCGTGCGTGGAGATCGCTGTCGGGGTCGAGTGCGGCAACGATGCGGCCGGGATCGCCCGTGACGACGAGGTAGGACGACACGCTCAGCCCGGCAGCATCGACTCCCAGCGTCCCCGAGGTCCACAGCGAGACCGTCGACCCGACCCGCGCGCGCAGACGGCGCACCGGGTCGCGATCCGCATCCGCGAACGGGTGTTCGGAATGGATCGTCATCAGCGGCGCGTCACGAGGCCTTGCGCTCGGCGTCCTCGGTCGGGACCTCCGCAGCAGCGGCCGCCTCGGCCCGGGCGGCCCGCTTGGCCTCCTCCTTGGCGCGGGAGGCGTACATGTCGACGTATTCCTGTCCGGACAGGCGCATGATCTCGTACATGATCTCGTCGGTGATCGAACGCAGGATGTAGCGGTCGTTCTCCATGCCCTCGTAGCGCGAGAAGTCCAACGGCGTGCCGAACCGCACGATGGGCCGGGTGATCCGCCCGAACTTCTTGCCCGGAGGCGCGACGACGTCCGTCCCGACGACCGCGACCGGGATCACCGGGACGCCGGTCTCCAGCGCGAGCCGCGCCACCCCGGTCTTGCCGCGGTAGAGCTTGCCGTCGTGGGAGCGGGTGCCCTCGGGGTAGATGCCGAACAGCTCGCCGCGACCCAGGACGGCCTTCGCCGAGATCAGGGCGCCCTCCGCGGCGTTGGCTCCCGAGCGGTCGATCGGGATCTGCCCGGAGCCGCTGAAGAACGTCTTCTGCAACCAGCCCTTGATCCCGGACCCGGTGAAGTATTCGGCCTTGGCGACGAAACTGACCCGCCTGGGCAGCGTCAGCGGCATGAAGAGCCAGTCGGCGTACGAGAGGTGGTTGCTGGCCAGGATCGCCGGCCCCTCCTCGGGGACGTTGGCCAGACCTGAGGCCCGTGGCCGGAACACCACCCGGAGAAGTGGCCCGATGGCGATCCACTTCAAGAACCAGTAGAACAACCCGACCTCCTCCTCGCCGGGGTTCACCCTAGCCCCTTCACGGGGTGCGTGAAACGATGGGCCTGTGAGCGCCGACCCGACCGATTCGATGGCCCGTCCCTTCTCCGCCCCGGGGGTCCGTGACGCCGACGGTCGCCTCGTCGGCGTGCTGCTGAGCCATGGCTTCACCGGTTCGCCGGTCTCGATGCGGCCCTGGGGTGAGCACCTCGCCGCGGCGGGTTATGCCGTCGAGGTTCCGCGGCTCCCGGGCCATGGCACCACCTGGCAGGACATGCTCGACACCCGTTTCGACGACTACGTCGCCGAGATCGAGCGGACCTACGCCGATCTCGCCGCACGCTGCGACGTCGTGGTCGTGGGCGGCCTCTCGATGGGCGGCACCCTCGCGCTCAGGCTCGCCGAGGAGCACCCCGAGATCGCCGGCGTGATCCTCGTCAACGCCGCGGTGGCGAGCACGAACAAGCAGTTGCTGTTGTTGCCGGTGCTCAAGCACGTCGTCAAGACGTTTCCGGCGATCGGTGACGACATCAAGGCGGAAGGGGTGAGTGAGGGGGCGTACGACAAGACCCCGCTGAAGGCCCTGCACTCGTTCGTACGCTCGTGGAAGAGCGTCCGCGCCTCCCTGAGCAAGGTGACCTGCCCGGTCCTGTTGTTCCGTTCGGCCGACGACCATGTCGTGGACCCTTCATCGGCACGGATCATCCTCGCCGGCATCTCGTCCGCGGACGCGACCGAGCGCATCCTCGCGAACAGCTATCACGTCGCGACCCTCGACAACGATGCGGAGCAGATCTTCACCGAATCGGCGGAGTTCGTGGCACGCGTCACGCGGGAGAAGGTCGATGTCTGACGATCGCGAAGGTGCCCATTCCGCCGACGACGGAGCCGCGGGTGAGGATCCGGCAGCTGTGGACGCCGCCTGGGAGGACATCATCGCCCACTACGGCGACCGTGCACCGGTCGAGCTCCCGGACCCGGCGGCCCCACGACAAGCACCCGAGGCCCCGTTCCCCGCGTCGCCCGACGATGGTTCCGACGAATTCGCGAACGCGTGGTGGGCGCGCGAGGAGCACTTCGTCCCGCCCACGCCACCACCGGCACCCCTGCCGGCCGGCCCGCGCGGTGTGGCCTGGCTCGGAGTGCTCGGCTCCCCGGTGGCGATGCTCGTCCTCGTGCTGCTGCACGTGGCGATCCCCTCGTGGCTCGGTCTGCTCCTCTTCGCCGGCTTC
>DASVMH010000200.1:0-8164 GCA_036384455.1 Marmoricola sp.
TCTCGGTCTTCGGGGGTGTCCTGCTCATCGGTGACTGGATCGTCGACTGGCTCTCCCCGGTCGTCGGCACCGCCCATCACGAGAGTCCGCCGATCCCGGCGCTCGCGATCAGTCTGATCGCCGTCGTCGTGGTCGCCTGCGGTGTCGCGATCGCCTGGATGATCTTCGGACGTAGGCCGATCCCCGTCGAGGCACCCACCGACGTGTCCTTCGTGACCCGCGCTGCTCGCGTCGATCTCTACGGCGATGCTGCGAACGAGGAACTGTTCGTCAAACCCGGCTACGGCCTCGTGCACGGGGTGATGGCCTTCGACGGCGGGGTCGTCGACGGCGGCACCGTCGGCACCGGCTCGGCGCTCGCGAAGCTGTCCGCCCAGGGCCGGATGCTGCAGAACGGCTTCGTCCGCTCGTACGCCCTGGTCCTGCTCGCCGGGGCAGCCCTCGTGCTCCTCGCCCTCCTGGTGGTGACGTGGTGATTCACCCCACTCGATTCTTCTCGTCCCCCGCTCCGCTCCTCCCTCGAACAATCGATCGGGGACCCCGATGAACTCCTTCCCCTGGCTGACCGTCCTCCTCGTCGGCACCCTCGTCGGTGCGATCGGCGTGGCCTGTGTGCCCGCCGCGAAGGCCGAGCTCGCCAAGCGCGCCGCGCTGGGCTGGTCCGTGCTGGTGCTGGCGTACTCGATCGTGATGGCGTTCCAGTTCCACGCACACGGCGGCGTGCAACTCACCGAGACGCATACCTGGATCAAGGCGTTCGGAGCGCACTACGCCGTCGGCGTAGACGGTCTGGGTCTGAGCCTGGTGCTGTTGACCACCATCCTCACGCCCGTCGTCATCCTCGCCGGGTGGAACGACGGCGACGACGACGAGAGCGCCACGACGCGACCGCGTTGGAAGCCGCGGGCCTTCTTCGCCTGGCTGCTGGCCCTCGAGGCGCTGGCGATCGGATGCTTCGTCGCGACCGACGTCTTCATGTTCTACGTCCTCTTCGAGGTCGTGCTCGTGCCGGTCTACTTCCTCGTCGGTGGTTTCGGCGGCGCGAACCGGACCCGTGCCGCGGTGAAGTTCCTGCAGTACTCGCTGACCGGTGGCCTGATCATGCTGGCCGCGGTCATCGGGGTCTACGTCGAGTCCGCGAAGCTTGCGGGCCACCCGACGTACCTGCTCTCCGACCTCACCCAGCTCGACTTCTCCCAGACAGCCGGCCGGTGGCTGTTCATCGGCTTCTTCATCGCACTGGCGATCAAGGCGCCGATCTTCCCGGTGCACACCTGGCTGCCGGACGTCTGCGAGGAGGCCACCCCGGGCACGAACACCCTGCTGGTCAGCGTGCTCGACAAGATCGGCAGCTTCGGGATGATCCGGTTCTGCCTCGAGCTGTTCCCCGACGCCGCCAAGTGGGCGACGCCGGTCGTGGTCACGCTCGCGATCATCAGCATCATCTACGGCGCGCTGATGGCGATCGGATCGGACAACATCCCGCGCCTGATCGCCTACACCAGCGTGTCCCACTTCGGCTTCATCGTGCTCGGCATCTTCGTGATGAACAGCCAGGGCCTCTCGGGGGCGAACCTCTACATGTTCGCCCACGGGCTGTCGACGGCCGCGGTGTTCCTCGTCGGTGGCTTCCTGACGAGACGGGGTGGGTCGAAGCTGATCAGCTCGTACGGCGGGGTGGAGAAGGTCGCACCCGTGCTCGCCGGGCTGTTCCTCGTCGGGAACCTGTCGTTGCTGTCCCTGCCGGGACTCTCGCCGTTCGTCCCCGAATTCCTCTCGATCGTGGGTGCCTTCGTCTACTCGCCGTGGGCGGCGGCCTTCGCGGTCACCGGCATCGTGCTGGCCGCGATCTACGCGCTGCTGATGTACCAGCGGACGATGACCGGGCCGGCGAACCCGGCCTTCGAAGGCATGAAGGATCTCAGCGTGCGCGAGATCGCATCGGTGGTGCCGGTGATGGCGCTCCTCGTGGTGCTCGGTTTCGCGCCGCAGCCGCTCATGCACATCCTCAACCCGTCCGCGCAACACACGATGAGCGAGGTCGGCCGACACGATCCGGCACCGAAGGTTCCGGACCTGCCGCAGCGTTTCGCGGCCGACTCTGACGGGAGCGCCCAGTGACCCCCCTCGTCACCGACTTCACCGCGCCGCACATCGAGTACGGCAAGCTGTCGCCGCTGCTCGTCGTCTTCGGCATCGCCGCGCTCGGAGTGCTCGTCGAGGCGTTCGCCCCGCGCTCGAAGCGCTACCCGATCCAGGTCGCTCTCGGCGTGATCGGACTGCTCGTCGCGCTGGCCCGCACGATCATCGACTTCATCGACCTCGACCCCGGGAAGCACACGCCCAAGTCGGGGCACCTCGTCGCCGAGGGGGCCATCGCCCTCGACGGCCCGACGCTGGCGATCTGGATGCTGCTGCTCGTCCTCGCACTGTTGAGCGTGCTGGTCTTCGCCGAGCGCAAGCTCGAGGGCGGCACCACGGCGTTCGCCGGACAGGCTGCGGCCGTGCCCGGAACCGCTGCCGAGCGCGAGGCCGCCACTCGTGGCCTCGAGCACACCGAGGTCTTCCCGCTGATGATCTTCGCGGTCGGCGGGATGATGCTCTTCCCGGCGGCCAACGACCTGCTGACGATGTTCGTCGGCCTCGAGGTGCTGTCGCTGCCGCTCTATCTGCTCTGCGGACTCGCCCGACGCCGCCGATTGCTCAGCCAGGAGGCCGCGCTGAAGTACTTCATGCTCGGCGCGTTCTCCTCCGGCTTCTTCATCTACGGCATCGCGCTCATCTACGGCTACGCCGGCACGATGGACCTCGACGGCATCGCGGCTGCGGTCTCCGGACGCAACGGTGCCGAGGCACTGCTCGTCGGAGGCATGGGGCTGCTGTCGGTCGGTCTGCTCTTCAAGGTCGGCGCGATGCCCTTCCACGCATGGGTGCCCGACGTCTACCAGGGTGCGCCGACCGCGGTGACCGGCTTCATGGCCACCGCGACGAAGGCGGCAGCCTTCGGTGCGCTGCTGCGGTTGTTCTACGTCGCGTTCGGCGGCGCCCGCTGGACCTGGGAGCCGATGTTCTGGGTGGTCGCGGTGATCACGATGGTGGTCGGATCCATCCTGGCGCTGACCCAGACCGACCTGAAGCGGCTGCTGGCGTACTCCTCCATCGCGCACGCCGGGTTCATCCTCGTCGGCTTCCTCGGCATCCGCTCGATCGACGCGGCGAAGGCCGACCAGATCACGCCGGTGCAGGCGGTGCTGTTCTACCTCGTGACCTACGGCTTCATGACGCTCGCCGCGTTCGCGATGCTCACGCTCGTACGCGACAGCAGTGGCGAGGCCACCTCGCTGCAGCGCTGGACGGGGCTCGCGAAGGTCTCTCCGCTGACCGCCGGACTGTTCGCCTTCCTGCTCTTCGGTATGGCGGGCATCCCGCTCACGAGTGGTTTCACCGGAAAGTGGGCGGTCTTCGCGTCGGCTCTGTCCGCCGGGGACTGGCAGCTCGTCATCGTCGCGGTGCTGGCGTCGGCGATCGCGATCTACTTCTATCTGCGTGTCGTCGTGCTGATGTTCTTCGCGGACCCGATCGGCGAGGGCCCGACGGTCGCGCTGCCGAGCCCGATGACCGCCTCGGTGATCGTGATCGGCGTGGCCGCGACGTTCATTCTCGGGATCGTCCCGGGGCCGCTTCTCGACCTGCTCGGGAGGGTGGGAGTATTCATCCGGTAATCGCTCCTGCCGCCCGAGAGGTCCACCGATGAGTTCGCCCCTGGCGCTGCCCGTGCTCGATGCCGAGCTCGAGGCGCGACTGGTCCAGCGCCTCGACGAGATCGAGGCGGCGCTGCTCATGCACGTCCAGAGCGAGGCGCCGTTCGTCACCGAGGCAGCCCGGCACCTGATGGAGGCCGGGGGAAAGCGGTTCCGGCCGCTGCTCGTACTCCTCGCCGCGGAGACCGGACCCGACGCCGCCTCCTCGGATGTGGTGACCGCATCCTGCGTCGTGGAGCTGACCCATCTCGCTTCGCTCTACCACGACGATGTGATGGATGAGGCCGAGCTGCGTCGTGGCGCGGCGTCGGCGAACGCGCGCTGGGACAACCACGTCGCGATCCTCACCGGCGACTTCCTCTTCTCCAAGTCGTCCGAACTGACCGCCTCGTTGGGCGCGGACGCTGTGCTGATCCAGGCGCAGACGTTCACGCGGCTCGTCGAGGGGCAGATCCTGGAGACGCTCGGCCCCGGCCCCGATGACGACGCCCTCGAGCACTATCTGCGCGTCGTCGCGGGCAAGACCGGATCGCTCATCGCCACGTCGGCCCGCTACGGCGCCCGCTTCGCCGGGGCGCCCCTCGAGGTCGAGGAGGCGCTCACGTCGTACGCCGAGAAGGTCGGCATCGCCTTCCAGCTCGCCGACGACATCCTCGACGTCGCGTCCGAGACCGAGGAGTCGGGGAAGACTCCTGGGACGGACCTGCGTGAGGGCGTGCCCACCCTGCCGGTGCTCTTCGCCCAGCGCTCCACCGATCCCGCCGACTCGCGGCTGCTCGAGTTGCTCTCCGCCGACCTCACCGACGACGCCCCCCACGCTGAGGCGCTCACCCTGCTTCGTGCCCACCCCGCGATGGACGAGGCCCGCGCGTACGTCGTGAACCTCGCCGCCGAGGCCAAGGACCTGCTCAAGGCCGTCCCCGCCGGCCCCACCCGTACCGCCCTCGAGACCTTCGCCGACCTCGTCGCCACCCGCACGGCGTAGGCCCGCGCGAGTCCTGCCCCCCGCCGCACGCGGTCGCCCGCACGCCGTCATGTAACGCGGGGTTATTGCTTGTGCACAAGTGCCAGGACGGCCCTTCGGCGCAGCAGTACCCCACCTACATGTACGCCAGCGTTGGTGCGCCAGAGGAGCGTTCTGCGCCTTGTACACAAGCACGAGAGCTTGTGTACAAGGGCTGGGACAGCCCTGGCGCGCAACAAGGCCCCCACTACATGGAGATCAGCAGGCGGACGCCTCGGCTGCGAGGGCGAGTTGGCGGCGGCGGTGCCGTAGGGCCTCGACCGTGAAGATCGCGAGGGCGACCCAGACCAGCGCGAAGCCGATCCAGCGCCAGGTGGTCATCTGCTCGTCGAGGGCGAAGACACCGAGGAGGAACTGCAGGATCGGGGCGAGGTACTGCAGCAGACCGATGGTGGTCATCGGCACCCGGATGGCGGCGGAGCCGAAGCAGAGCAGCGGCACCGCCGTGATCAGCCCGGTCGTCGCGAGCAGCACCGCGTGTCCGGGGCCGTCCGTGGTGAAGTGTCCGTCGCCGTTCGCGCCGAGGAAGATCAGGTACGCCGCGGCGATCGGCACCAGCACCAGCGTCTCGAAGGTCAGGCTCTCGACCGCCTCGACCCCGGCCTGCTCTTCGCGAGACCGTACGTGCCGAACGAGAACGCCAGCACCAACGAGACCCACGGCGGCCGACCGTATTCGATGGTGATGCCGATGATCGCGACCGAGGCGACCCCGATCGCGACCCACTGCCAGCGCCGGAGCCGTTCACCCAGGATGAAGACACCCATGAGCACGGTCACCAACGGGTTGATGAAGTAACCCAGCGACGTCTCGACGACCCGGTGGTTGTTGACGCCCCAGATGTAGGTGCCCCAGTTGACCGCGATGACCGCAGCGGCAACCGTCAGCAGGGTGCGCTTGCGCCGGTCGGCGAGGAGGGCGCGCAGCTGTGCGGTCCTGCGGCTGGCCGCAAGCAGGACCAGCATGGTGATCACCGACCACAGCACCCGGTGCGCGAGGATCTCGACGGCGCCGGCGGGCTCGAGCAGTGGCCAGTAGAGGGGGAAAAGCCCCCACATCACGTACGCCGCGACTCCGAGGACCAGGCCGCGACGAACTTCACTCACGAGGCGAGCGCTCGAGCGCCCGAGCGAGCGTGCGAGCTCGAGGCCGAGTGGCCGAGAACTCGTTGAAGAGCGGAGCGAGGATCACGTCCGCACGCTAGCGGACCGGATCTGCACTCCACACCCGGATATTCGACAGAAGATCCGTCCCATGCGGGCAATTGTCGAGTTGTGACGCGGTTTCCTTGAGATCAGATGTCACAACCCAACAATTGCCCGATAGAGACGAGCCCGACCGGTGACGACCCCGTCGATCGGTCTCAGAGGACCGTCCAGGTGTCCCCGCCGCCGATGAGTCCAGCAAGGGCGGCGGTGCGGTCGTCACGGGAGTCCAGTCCGTCGGCGGCAGTGGCGACCTGGGCGCGTGCCTGGTCGTCGTACGTCGCGCGGTCGACGTTGCGGAAGATCCCGATCGGGGCACGGTGCAGGACGCCGGCGTCGGTCAGTCGCGAGAGCGCGAAGGCCGTGGACGGGTCGGGGTTGGTGGAGTCGTGGACCAGGAGATCTGCGTCAGCGGCACCCTCGACGACCTCGACGCCGCCGCCGGCAGCGCGTACGACCCCGAACTGGCCCTCGGCACCGAAGCGGATCGGTTCGCCGTCGACGAGCGGGATGATCGCCTCGCTCTTGGTGTCGTTGTCCTTGACGGCATCGAAGGCGCCGTCGTTGAAGATCGGGCAGTTCTGGTAGATCTCCACGAGCGCGGTCCCGCGGTGCTGGGCCATGGCGGTCAGCACGCTGGTCAGGTGCTTGCGGTCGGAGTCGATCGTGCGCGCCACGAACGATGCTTCCGCGCCGAGGGCCAGCGAGACCGGGTTGAAGGGCTGGTCGATCGAGCCGACCGGGGTCGACTTGGTGATCTTGCCGGGCTCGGAGGTGGGGGAGTACTGCCCCTTGGTGAGGCCGTAGATCCGGTTGTTGAACAGCAGGATCTTCAGGTTCACGTTGCGGCGCATCGCGTGGATCAGGTGGTTGCCGCCGATGGACAGCGCGTCGCCGTCGCCGGTGACGACCCACACGGACAGATCCTCGCGGGCGGTGGCGACGCCGGTCGCGATCGCGGGTGCGCGGCCGTGGATCGAGTGCATGCCGTACGTGTCGAGGTAGTACGGGAACCGCGACGAGCAGCCGATGCCCGAGATGAACACGATGTTCTCGCGCTTGAGGCCGAGGTCGGGCAGGAAGCCCTGGATCGCGGCCAGGATCGCGTAGTCACCGCAACCGGGGCACCAGCGCACCTCCTGGTCGGAGGTGAAGTCCTTGCGGGTCTGCTTGTCGTCGCCCTCGCCGAGGGTCGGCACACCCGCGAGGCCCGGGAACGGCAGCTCAACGGCGGTCATTGGACAGCCTCCATCTCGCCGGTGGCGTCCTGTGTGGGTACGTCGCCTCCGGTGTGGTTGATCAGATCGGTGATCGCCTCGGCGAGGTCGGCGGCCTTGAGCGGCAGCCCGTTGACCTGGTTGTAGCCGACCACGTCGACGAGATATTTGGCACGGAGCAGCATCGACAGCTGCCCGAGGTTCATCTCGGGGACCAGCACCGCGTCGTAGCGCTTGAGGATGTCGCCGAGATCGTTGGGGAAGGGGTTGAGGTGGCGCAGGTGCACCTGAGCCACGTCGAGACCGGCCTGGCGTACGTTGCGTACGCCGGCGCCGATCGGGCCGTACGTCGAGCCCCAGCCCAGGACGAGGACGCGTGCCTTGCCGGACGGGTCGTCGATCTCGGTCGGGGGCAGCGAGTCGGCGATCCGGTCGACCTTGGCCTGGCGCGTGCGGACCATGAAGTCGTGGTTGGCGGGGTCGTAGGAGATGTTGCCGGTGCCGTCAGCCTTCTCCAGGCCGCCGATGCGGTGCTCGATGCCGGGGGTGCCGGGCACCGCCCACGGACGGGCGAGGGTGGCCTCGTCGCGGAGGTACGGCCAGAACTCGTCGTTGCCGTCCGCGTCCTGGTGGTTGGGGCCGGTCGCGAAGGCGGGGTCGATCGTGGGGAGGGAGGCCACGTCGGGCAGCTTCCACGGTTCGGAGCCGTTGGCGAGATAGCCGTCGGAGAGCAGCAGCACCGGGGTGCGGTAGGTGACCGCGATCCGAGCGGCCTCGAGGGCGGCGTCGAAGCAGTCCCCCGGCGACTGCGGTGCGATGACAGGTACGGGTGCCTCGCCGTTGCGGCCGAACATCGCTTGCAGCAGGTCGGCCTGCTCGGTCTTGGTGGGAAGACCCGTGGAAGGGCCGCCGCGCTGGATGTCGATGACCACCAGAGGAAGTTCGGTCATCACCGCG
>DASVMH010000201.1:0-2821 GCA_036384455.1 Marmoricola sp.
GCGTTCGCCGGTACGCGCGACGGGATCGACGTGTTGCTCCGCGACCGCGGGATGCGACGGACCCGGCCCGAGCAGACGACCGAGTCGTTGCTGCTCGGCGCGGTCGCCAGCGCCGGGCTCGAGGACTCGGCCAGCGATCTCGAGGCCGTACGCGCCGGGAACCTCGACGCTGCTGCTGCCGCTGCGGTGCGGGTGAGCACCGAGCTGCTCTCGTTGGTCCCGGTCGTGGAGCACACGCCGATGCAGGCCCTCGCCCGGCTGCACGCCCTTGCGGGCAAGGGGGAGGACGCCGACGACGCGCTCGGGAGGCCGGTCGGACCCGAGGCCGCCGAGCGACTGGCCACGCTGTCCGAGACGATGCTCACGACCTCAGTGCCGGCGCTGATCCTCGCCGCGATCGTGCACGCCGAGATCGTCACGGTGGCGCCGTTCGCGTCGCACAACGGGATCGTCGCGCGCGCCGCAGAGCGGCTGGTGATCGCCGCTCGAGGCGTCGATCCCAAGTCCCTTGTCGTCACGGAGTCCGGACACGCCCTGCTGCGCAAGGAGTACGAGTCCAACCTCCGGGGCTATCGCGACGGTGGTCGCGGCGGCCTGCACTCCTGGCTGCTCTACGCCGCGGAGGCGTACACGAAGGCGGCGGAGGCGAGCCCGCTCGCGGTGTGAGTCACGTCCAGCGCGTGCGCACGTCCTCGAACCGACGGATGGCCTCGTCGTTGGTGAGGAGGACGAGACCCTCCACCTGCGCCTGGGCCACGAGCATCCGGTCGAACGGGTCGCGGTGTCCCCAGTCGAGCCGGCCCGCGCGAGCCATATGGGCCGCCGAGAGCGGCAGCTCACTGGCCTGCAGGTTGCGGATCAGGACGGGCCACGCATCGAGCAACGAGTTTCCGCCGGGGAGCTTCCCGAGCCGGGTCTTCGTCGCGATCTCGTACGCAGAAGACGCCGACACGTAACGCTCGGTGGCGGCGGAGAGCAGCGTCCTCGACCGCTTGGTCAGACGCCTGCTGTCGGTGGCGAACCAGAGCAGGACATGGGTGTCGAGGAGGAGGTTCACGAGCCGGCCTCCCACGCGCTCAGGTCGCGATCGGGCAGCGGTTCGAAGAAGCGTTCGTCGAGGTCGACGTCGAATCCGCCGTAGACGAGGTCGACCTGCTCGGCCGCGCGCAGTTCGGCGACGGGGACGCCGGCGCGGGCGATCACCACGGTCTGCCCGGCCTCTACGCGTTTGAGCAACTCCGAGAGACGGGTCTTGGCGTCCTGCACGTTGACGGTGATCGCGGTCATGGACCGAGTCTAGGAGTCGATGACCATCCAGACCAGACTGATCTGGTCAACATGGAGGGGCGCAACTCCGATGGGCCCGGCATGGTCTCTCGCTCGTGCCAAAAGTCAACCCTTGTCGCGCACCCATGCGCGGCGTACAAAGGGATACATCACAACTCCAGACCAGCACGCGAGTCCGGCACCCACGCGGCGATCTACCCTTCCTAGAGGGCGCCTCGCGGCGGGAGACTCCCGACGCGGCAGTTAGATGTCTGCACGCCTGGTAACCAGGTACTCGTGTGTGAGAGCGGCATCGTCGTCAACGTCCAAGCTGACCACGGTGCCGCTCATCTGTGCGCAGCCGGCCGACTCAGCTCGCGATGGAGCGGCGACGCAGCCAGACGCCTGCCGCGACCGCAGCCACCCCGCCGACGGCGAGGGCGGCCAACGTGGGCTTCGCCGGGGGAAGCTTGACCCGGGACCGCAGCGCGACCGGCTTGTCGAAGACCAGGATAGGCCAGTCGCGCGCGCGGGCGATCTTGCGCAGATCGTTGTCGGGGTTCACCGCGTGCGGATGCCCGACCGTCTCCAGCATGCTCACATCGGTCACCGAGTCGCTGTAGGCGTATGAGCCGTCCAGGTCGTAGCCCCGCTTGCGCGCCAGATCGGTGATCGCCTTGGCCTTGTTCTCGGCGTACGCATAGAAGCGGATGTTGCCGGTGTACTTGCCGTCCTGCACCTCGAGTCGGGTGGCGACGACGTGATCGGCGCCGAGCAGCTGCCCAATGGGGCCGACGACCTCGATGCCGCTCGTGGACACGATGATCACGTCGCGGCCCGCGGCGTGGTGTTCCTCGATGAGGTTGACCGCCTCGTCGTAGACGAGAGGGTCGACGATGTTGTGCAGGGTGTCGGCGACGATCTCGTTGACGGTCTGCACGTCCCAGCCCGCACACAGTTGCGACATGAACTGCCGCATCTTCTCCATCTGGTCGTGATCGGCGCCGCCGACGAGATAGACGAACTGGGCGTACGCGCTGCGCAGCATCGTCCGCCGTGACAACAGCCCACCCGCGTGGAACTCGCGACTGAACGCGAGCGCGCTCGACTTGGCGATGATCGTCTTGTCCAGATCGAAGAACGCCGCAGTCGGCCGCGTGGGATTGGCCATGTGCCAACCCTAGGACGCCGCACCACCGGACGTGCGGACGCCACGGCACCCACTGGGGTCACCGAGGTGCGGGCGACCGTTAATCGTCCACAGGGCGATAACGGCGCAGGTTGTCCACAGGCGAACCACATCCGGTTCCTGAACGCCGCGACACGACCCACCGTGGTCGGCATGTCGCACCACATCGAGGCGCCCGGCGGTCCCCTCCTCGTCACCACCGATGACATGCTCGAGGCCGACGTTCGTCGGCTCGCCGCAGCGGCGGGGAGCGCGCTGACGGTGACGCCGGTGGACACGGACCTCCTCGCTCTGTGGCCGCACGCATCGGTGCTCCTGGTCGGGGACGACGCGCTCGCGACGCTCGCCCGACTCGGTCCGAGCAGG
>DASVMH010000202.1:0-2280 GCA_036384455.1 Marmoricola sp.
CCTCCGCCATCACCAGCATCGTCTTCCACAGCAGTGTCAGTGACAGTGGCGTCCACCTCATCGCCCTGATCATGATCGGCTTCAGCATCGTCGCCGTCGCCCTCTCGGTCTTCGACCGCGAGCTCCGCAACCCAGGCATCCCCACCCGTCAGGCATAGCGAAAGGGAACCAGGACCATGCCCGCGAACCCCATCGGTCGCGCCCTACGCAACCGGCGCGCCGGACAGCACACGCTCGTCTGGGCGCGCCCCGACCTGCAGGCGCCCGAGAGTTTCACCCTCACCAGCCCGGCCTTCGAGCACGGCGACCCCATCCCCGGGCGGTATCGCGGCAGGCTCTTCGGGCCGAACATCTCACCCGCCCTCGCCTGGACAACGCCGCCGGCCGGCACCGCCGAACTCGTGCTGATCGTGCAGGACCCCGACGCCCCCCGCAGCACACCCGCCACCCATGCGCTCACCCTCGGCATCGACCCATCGCTGGGCGGCATTCCCGAGAACGGCCTCACCCACCCCAGCCCGATCCGCGGGCTCAAGCACGGCAGGGGCGTCCTCGGACATCGCGGCTGGGGCGGACCGATGCCCCCACGGTCGCACGGACCGCACTCGTACGTCTTCCAGCTCTTCGCTCTGGACTATCGGCTCGACCTGCCGGAGAAGTTCAGTCTTAACGATGCGGTCCATGCGATGGCCGGCCATGTCATCGCGCGCGCCCGACTCGACGGCAGCTACGAGGTTGAGTAGCGCCGGCCCGAGTCGGAAGCCCTGGGCGGCAGCGTGTCCTTGCTAAGTGGGACGCTGTCCCATATAGTTCAGGTCGTACCGGGACAGCGTTCCGTTTAGCTCATTCTACCGTGCCCTCGGGCGCCATCGGGGAGCTACGCATGCAGTACCGAACCCTTGGCAAGACTGGCATCAAGGTCAGCCCCTACGCGCTCGGCGCCATGATGTTCGGCGCCATCGGCAACCCGGACCACGAAGACTCGGTCCGCATCATCCACAGGGCGCTGGACGCCGGGATCAACTTCATCGACACCGCCGACGCGTACTCGCGAGGGGAGTCGGAGGAGATCGTCGGCAAGGCCATCGCTGGCCGCCGCGACGGACTGGTACTCGCCACCAAGTTCGGCCTGCCGATGGGCGACGACCCGAACCAGCGCGGTGCTTCCCGCCGTTGGATCACGCGGGCTGTCGAGGGTTCGCTGCGTCGCCTCGGCACCGACCACATCGACCTGTACCAGCTTCACGTTGCCGACCCGACGACGCCGCTGGAGGAGACGCTCTCGGCTCTCTCGGACCTGGTTCGCGCGGGCAAGGTGCGCGCCTTCGGCACCTCCAAGCTGGCGGCGACCGAACTGGTCGAGGCCCAGTGGATCGCGCAGCGCCGCGGTCTGGAGGCGCCGAGCACCGAACAACCGCCGTACTCGATCCTCGACAGGAGCATCGAGCGAGACGTGCTGCCCGTCGCCCAGAAGTACGGACTCGGCGTGCTCGTCTGGAGCCCGATGGCCCAGGGACTCCTCACCGGGCGCGTCCGAAAGGGCCAGCAAACCGATCTGCGGCGGACGGCGTTCTTCAGGCACATGAGCGACGAGCGCCGGCTCGACGCCGTCGAGCGGATCATTCCGGTGGCCGAGGCGGCTGGGCTCAAGATGACCCACCTGGCCGTGGCCTTCGCGATCGCACACCCGGGCGTGACGTCGGCGATCATCGGGCCGCGCACGATGGAGCATCTCGACGACCTGCTCGCCGGTATGGACGTGTCGCTGCCCGACGACGTACTTGACCAGCTCGATGCGATCGTCCCGCCGGGCACCGACGTCGGTCACCTCGACATGGCCTACAACCCGCCCGCCGTGCAGAACCCGGCGTTGCGCCGTCGTCCGGCCGATGAGCGTGCCGTCGTGCCGGAGCCCGCTACAGCTCCCAGGTGACCGCTGGGTCCTCGGCGGCCGGGCCGGCGGCCCAGCGCACCGAGGTCAGCCGGGCGTCCTGGGGGACCACGAACACCGAGTTGCCGTCCAGCGTGCTGCCCGACCGCACACCCATCCGGTAGGGCGGGCGGGATGACAGCGACACCGGCGCCTTGCGGATCGCGTCGCCGTCCGCGGTGACCACGGCGAGGTAGAGGTCGGGTAGCATGCCGAACTGTTCGGTGCCCTCGTTGGTCAACTCGGTGTGCACGACCACGCAGCGCTCGCCGTCGCGGAGCTTGTAGCCGGCCGCCGCGAACAACACGTCCGCCGGGTCGACCACCTCGATCAGCTTGATCTTCAAGGGA
>DASVMH010000203.1:0-3498 GCA_036384455.1 Marmoricola sp.
CCCTCGAGCCGTGGAGCCTGAACGCGCACGCCCCGGGGCCGGTACTCAAGCGGCGATGGCCGTTGAGCGAGCCGGCGACCCGCGAGTTGCGCAAGCACCTGCTGGGTGGCGCCCTGACCCATCGCGGCTCCGTCCGCGTGCACCGGCTCGCCTGGACCGTCGCGGACCTGGCAGGGGTGGAGCAGCCCGGGCGTGACGAGCTCGCCGTTGCGCTGCGCCTGCGCCGCGGGGAGCCGTTGGAGAGCCGGACGTTGCGAGTCGCGCAGTGAGCGCCCCGACGGGTCCCTCCGAGGATCGTCTGGCCCGCGCGTTGCTCGCGCACGCGGTCGAGCCGGGCGATCCGGCTCTCGCGGAGCAGGTCACGCAGGTGGGTGCGATGGCTGCGCTCGAGCACCTCCGCCGACGGCTGCCGGCCGCCCGGTCCCGCGCGGAGGCGGTCGATCCCGAGGCCGAACTGCGTCGTGCCGCCGACCTCGGCATCCGCTTCGTCATCCCCGGGGACGACGAGTGGCCGGGTGCGCTCGACGAGCTCGCCCACGGTGGTGTGTTGCACCGCCGCGGCGGGGTCCCCGTCGGCCTCTGGGTGCGCGGGCGCCGGCGACTCGACGAGATCGGTGAGGCTGTCGCGATCGTCGGATCGCGGTCCTCGACCAGCTACGGCGAAGAGGTGGCGGCGCGACTGGCCGCGGAGGTGGGCAGCGCGGGGCTGGCCGTCGTGTCGGGTGCCGCCTTCGGCATCGATCAGGCCGCACACCGGGGCGCACTGGCCGCGCGAGCCTTCACGGTCGCCGTCGTCGCATGCGGGGTCGATCGCGCGTATCCGCCCGCGCACCGCCAACTGCTCGACCGGATCGCCACCGAGGGCGTGGTCGTCTCCGAGGCACCCCTGGGTGCCGACCCGAAACGGTTCGCATTCCTCGCGCGCAACCGGATGATCGCGGCGCTGAGCCGGGGCACCGTGGTGGTCGAGGCGGCGGTGCGCAGTGGAGCCCTCAACACGGCAAGTTGGGCCGAGGGGCTCAGTCGGGTCGTGATGGGCGTTCCCGGCCCGCTCACAAGCCCGGTCTCGGAAGGCGTCCACGAGTTGATCCGCGCGCGCGGGGCGCTGTTGGTCACTCGGGGCGCAGACGTCCTCGAGGCGGTCGGCCCGAGCGGGCGCTGGGCCTCACCACACAAGCACCAGCCCGCTTCGGCACGTGATCAACTCACCTTCGACGAGCGCGAGTTGCTCGATCATGTCCCGGCCCACGATGCGCAGCCGACCGAGTCGATCGCCGCCGAGGCGAGTCTTGCCGTCGACGCTGCGGCGACCGCGTTGCGACGCCTCGCGGTGGCGGGCCTGGTGGAGTCACTCCCGGTCGGCTGGCGCCTGACGAGGGTGGCGATCGAGTCGAGGTGAACGGCTGCGCCTCCCACGTCGTGAGCGCATCGGCTCGTAGCCTGGACCGGTGCTTCCCGAGTCGATGGCGCGCGTCCTCGCCGACTACGCACGCCACCTCGAATCCGAGCGGGATCTCAGCGAGCACACCGTCCGGGCCTATCTCGGGGACATCGAGGGGATGCTGACCCACGCAGCGGCGTTCGGAGCTGAGGACCTCGCCGATCTCGATCTGCGCATTCTGCGCAGCTGGCTGGCCAAGCAGCAGACTCTCGGCCTTTCACGGGCGACGATGGCGCGCCGGGCGACCGCGGTGCGGGTCTTCACAGCCTGGGCCCAGCACAGTGGACGGATCCCGACCGACCCGGGTGCACAACTCGGCAGCCCGAAGCGGCACCGGTCATTGCCCCCGGTGCTCGACCAGGCACAGGCGCGTGCGCTGCTCGAGTCGGCGGCGCAGATGGCCGGGGACGACCCGGTCGCGACGCGCGATGTGGCGATCCTGGAGACGCTCTACGCGACCGGCATCCGGGTGGGCGAGCTGTGCAGTCTCGACATCGACGACCTCGACCCTGGGCGGCGGGTGCTCAGGGTGCTGGGCAAGGGACGCAAGGAGCGGACCGTTCCCTACGGGCTGCCCGCCCAGCACGCCCTCGACCGGTGGCTGCGCGTGGGGCGTCCGGCGCTCCTCGTCGAAGGTGCCGGCGCGGCGTTGTTCCTCGGGGCGCGCGGCGCGCGGGTCAACCAGCGCTCGGTGCGGGAGATGGTGCATCGACGCCTCGAAGCGGTGCCCGGCGCACCCGACGTCGGTCCGCACGGCCTGCGCCACTCCGCCGCGACGCACCTGCTCGAGGGCGGCGCCGATCTGCGCACGGTCCAGGAGGTCCTCGGACACTCGTCCTTGGCGACGACCCAGATCTACACCCACGTCACCACCGAGCGGCTGCGGGCAGCCTTCCGTCAGGCCCACCCGAGGGCCTGAGTCACCTCTTGGGCGGCAGCAGTCGGACCGGTCCGCCGCCGACGAGGACGAGCGGGTCGAGGTAGGTCGTCCCGCGGAGGTAGCCCCAGTGGAGGCACGCCCGCGGGAAGCAGTGACTCTCGGCGAGCGTCAACGTGCCGATCTGCTCTCCCTCGGAGACGGTGTCGCCGACGGTGACCGTGGCGGCCACCGGCTCGTACGTGGTCCGGGTGGCGCCATGGTCGACCACCACGACCCCGCGGCCGGCGAGGACCGAGGCGAAGGTGATCGTCCCGCCGAGCGCGGCCCGCACGGGCTCCCCGACATGCCCGGCGAGGTCGACGCCCCGGTGCCCGGGACCCCACAACGAGGACGGCGGCTCGAACCCGCGCACCACGGTGTGGGGCGGGGGTAGCGGCCAGACCCCGTGCGCTGACGGAGCCGGGGCGTGCGCCCGAGCCTCGACCCGGGCAGCGGGAGCGGCCGGCGGGGTGGTGGGACCCGATGGTCCGATCAGCGCCAGCGTGGCGGCAAGGACAAGGGCGAGAGGCGACATGGCCCCACTCTGGGTGGAGCCGGCGCCCCAGGGCGCTCTCCACGTGGCGCCCTGTGGACAAGGGTGACCAGAAATCCCCTGTGGACGAGAAACGGTCGCTCGTGGTCGGGGCGGTCGGCGTTTCGACATCGTCGCGACGGCTGGATAGACTGCGGGCAGCAGCTCTTCGGAGCTGACTTCGCACGTCCGTTTCCCGCTTCGCCTTCGTCGCGGGCGCGTGCCCTCAGTCCCGCTGTGGAGAGATCCCCAGCGGGTCGGGTCGTGACGGGCGTCAGGGTGCCGGGCAACCGGCGCAGCCAACTGAAAATCACGGTCGAGCCTGCGCGCGCACGCGTCGGCTGGGCCGAACAGACAGAAGGAAAACACCGTGGCAGTCGTCACCATGCGCCAGCTCCTCGAGAGCGGCGTCCACTTCGGGCACCAGACCCGTCGCTGGAACCCCAAGATGAAGCGCTTCATCATGACCGAGCGCAACGGCATCTACATCATCGACCTGCAGCAGTCGCTGTCCTACATCGACACCAGCTACGCGTTCATCAAGGACACCGTGGCCAAGGGCGGCACGATCATGTTCGTCGGCACCAAGAAGCAGGCCCAGGAGGC
>DASVMH010000204.1:0-1682 GCA_036384455.1 Marmoricola sp.
TGGACACCCCGCACGTTGTACGCGGTCCTAGCGTCGAGCCACACCACATCAGGCGTGAGGAGAACCAGTGGAGACCTTTGACTACATCGTCGCCGGTGCCGGCTCGGCCGGGTGCACCGTGGCGGCGCGGCTCGTGGAAAGTGGCGCGCGCGTGCTGCTGCTGGAAGGCGGGCCGCACAACCGGACCATCAACGTCAAGGCGCCTGCTGCGTTCGCGAACCTGTTCCACAGCGACCGTGACTGGGAGTACCAGACCGAGCCCGAGCCGACCCTGGCCGACCGCTCGATCTACCAACCGCGCGCCAAGACGCTCGGCGGATGCAGCTCGATGAACTGCATGGTGCACGTGCGGGGCAGCGATCTCGACTATGACAGCTGGTCAGACCTCGGGGTCGAGGGCTGGTCGTGGCAGGACGTGAAACCGTTCTTCGACAAGGCGCCTCTTGAGGGCCACGAGCTGCCCTCGCCCGACCCGCTCAGTGTCGACTTCGTGAAGTCCGCTGTTGCCATGGGCGTCAAGGAGAACCCGATGCACCGTGGACCCGACCTGGAGGGTGTCACGTTGTCGAAGGTGACCCAGCGCAAGGGGCGTCGCTTCGACACTGCGACGGCGTACCTGAGCCCGTTGAAGAAGGATCCGAACCTCACCATCGTCACGGGAGCTCTGGTGGACAAGGTCCTCATCGAGAAGGGCCGCGCGGTCGGGGTGCGCTACCAGCTCAAGGGCGCCTCGGTCGACGCCGAGGCGACCCGCGAGGTCGTCGTCAGTGGTGGCGCGTTCGGTACACCCGAGATCCTGCAGCGGTCCGGCATCGGGCCTGCAGAGCACCTGCTCGGGCTGGGGATCGAGTCGGTCGCTGATCTGCCGGCGGTCGGCGACCACCTGATGGAGCACCCGATGACCCTGATCAACTGGGAGATCAAGGGCGACCGGATCGGGCTCTTCGATGCCGCCAAACCCAAGCACCTGCTCCCGTGGCTGCTCAAGGGCACCGGCAAGCTGACCAGCAACGTGGCGGAGTCGACCGCCCACGTGCGCACCGACCCGAGTCTTCTCGCGCCGGACTTCCAGATCGTGTTCGTGCCGAGCTACTTCCGCGAGCACGGCGCACAGGAGTACGACAAGCCGACCTTCTCGATCGGGCAGTCCTACTGGACGCCGACGAGCACCGGATCGGTCCTGATCCAGTCCGCCGACCCGACCAAGCACGCGAAGGTGCGGCTCAACATGCTCTCCAAGCCGGAGGAGATGCAGGCGATGATCCGCGCGATCCGGTTCTCCCGCGACCTCGTCACCAAGGGCCCGCTCGCGGCCCACACCGGGAAGGAGATCTCGCCGGGCGCCGAGATCACCTCGGATGCCGACCTCGAGACCTGGATCCGCGCTAACGTCGAGCACACCTATCACCCGTCGTGCACGGCACGGATGGGCCGCGACGGAGCGTTGGACTCCGAGTTGCGCGTGCGGGGGGTCGATGGCTTGAGGGTCGCCGACACCTCGGCCCTGCCGGTGATCCCGCGGGCGAACACGAACCTGCCGGCGGTGATGATCGGCGAGCGTTGTGCCGACTTCCTGATCAGGGCCAATCACGGCGCCGCGGCAGGCGCAAGGGTCGGTGCGCGCCGGGCCGGCTGAGCCAGCACGGAGCCGACCAGGGGCGCCGGGCCGATGGCCCGGCGCC
>DASVMH010000205.1:0-1710 GCA_036384455.1 Marmoricola sp.
GATGTCGAGGATGCGCTCACGGGCCCGCTCGGGGATGAGGTGGACGAACCCGAGCAGGTCCTGGTTGGAGTCGCGGAAGCCCATCCCGCGGCCGATCCCCGTCTCGAAGAACGATGCCGACCGGGACATGTTGAACGTGACCATGCACTGGTACTGGTTCCAGATGTTGACCATCCGGTCCAGCTTGTCGTCCGTGCTCGTCACCGTGTAGGTCGACAGCAGGTTGGTCCAGTACGTGCGGAGCGCCTCGAAGGCGGCGTCGGTCTGCTCGTTGGTCGCGAAGCGGCTGAGCAGCTCGTGGGCGCGGGTCTTGTTGATGACCTGCAGCGCCTCGATGCCGGCGGCCTCGTCGGCCGGGGCCCACTTCTCGTCCTGGGGGTTCTCGATGTAGCCGAGAACGTACGTGTAGCTCGTGGACTCGCCCGGCTCGAGCGTGATCTCGAGGGAGTGCGAGCCGATCGGGTACCAGCCGGAGGCGACCGAGTTCGCGGAGACCCCGGCGCGCGGCACGGCGGCCTCGCCCAGCCCGTTGTAGGCGCCGACGAAGGTGTCGCGGTCCGTGTCGAAGCCCGCCGCGTGGGCGTTCACGCCGTACACGGCGTAGTGGTCGCGGCGCTCGCGGTACTCGGTCTTGTGGTAGATCGCCGAGCCGTAGGGCCCGTCGTTCTCGATCTCGACCTCGCCGATGGAGAGGTTGCGCTGGTAGTTCGTCTGGTCGTCCTGGGCGTTCCACAGGCAGAACTCGACGAACGAGAAGAGCGTGACCGTCTTGGTCGCGGTCGACGTGTTGGTGAGCGTGACCTTCTGGATCTCGGCGGTCTCGCCCATCGGCACGAAGAACAGCGTGTCGACGGACAGTCCGCCGCGCTCGCCCGTGATGCGCGTGTACCCGAGGCCGTGGCGGCACTCGAAGTGGTCGAGGTCGGCCTTGATCGGCAGCCACGACGGGGTCCACACGTCGCCGCCGTCGTTCACGTAGAAGTAGCGGCCACCGGCGTCGGCCGGGATGTTGTTGTAGCGGTAGCGCGTCAGCCTGCGCATCTTGGCGTCGCGGTAGAACGAGTACCCGCCGGCCTGGTGCGAGATGAGCGAGAAGAACTGCTCGGACCCGAGGTAGTTGATCCAGGGGTACGGGGTGTGCGGCGTCGTGATGACGTACTCGCGCGTCTCGTCGTCGAAATGGCCGTAACGCATGGTCGCGCCTCTCAGGTGCTCAGAAGTTCCACGCATGGGTCCCGTCGGCATCTGCGTCTGCGCTGCAGCCATCCGTGACCGACGTGCAGTCGGTGCAAGGGAGCGCTCCCATGCGATCCCTGGCTAGAGCATAGCCGCACACCCCTCCCGACGAAACGTCAGGACGGAGGACCCCATTGACACTGTGTCAATGGGGTCCTAGGGTGACACGAGTCACGTAGCGCAGGCTCGGCCGCGTTCCGGACGCTGGACCGGTTTCGACGCGAGAGGGCACCCATGGGTCGCGAGGTCGAGGGTTCTGGCGCGTCGGTGCGGTCCATCAAGCCGCCCGACGTGCGCAAGGGCGAGATCGTCGCCGCGACCCGGGCGCTGTTCACGGAGCAGGGCCTGTCCCGGACGACGCTCAAGGACGTCGCCGAGCGCGTCGGCGTCACGCGCGGGCTGATCTACCACTACTTCGGTGACATGGACGGGCTCGTCGAGGTCGTCCTCGAGGCCTACGTCGCCGAGTTCGTC
>DASVMH010000206.1:0-5765 GCA_036384455.1 Marmoricola sp.
GGCTTGCCGCCGACGCTCGAATAGACCGTCTGGACGGCAACGCCGGCCTCGGCCGCCACCTGGTTGATCGTCGTGGCGGCATACCCGTGCTCGACGAACAGCCGTCGCGCCGCGCGGAGCACTTCCTCGCGTGTCGCCGCCGCGGCTACCTCGCGCCGGTTGGGTCGGTGCGGCGGCTGGGTCTCACTCATTCGCTTGACAAGTCCTGTCGCTGGGGACTAATTCTAGTTATTAGAACGGCATTCTAGTGACTAGAGGAACGTACGTGCAATGGGCGCAAGGCGCTCACGTCGGACCATCTTCGGGAGTATCGATGCGGACAATCAAGGTGACAGTGGCGGTGCTCGGTGTGATCGCGGCGCTGTTCGCCGTCCCGAGCACAGCGTATGCGGACGGGGCCACCTTCACCTGGACGTGCACGGACCACAACGACAGTTGGACCGATGCTGCGTGCTGGGATCAGGGTGCACTTCCGCGGCGCGGCGACTCGGTGGTGATCGACAGCGACACCCCGATCAGTGACGCACCTGCGATCTCGCTCGACCACTTCACCTATAAGGGTGGGGACGACGCGCACATCGACTCCGCAGACGACGTCCTCGGCGGGATCACCGTGACCGGCCATCTCGTCTGGAGCGGTGGCAAGCTGAATGTGCCGCTGACCATCGCGCACGGCGCCACCGCGTCCGTCACCGCCGGCGCGCAGAAGTCGGTCGAGGGTGATCTCACCGTCGCAGGCACCCTGACGCTGGACTCGATCCTTGACGCCGACAACGACGGCGGACTCGCCCTCGCCATCCCCAAGCTCGGCGGCGTCGGCTACTCCACCCTGCACGTCGAGCGGGGAGGGACGCTGATCACCCACGGCGACGACGAGATCACCGGTGCTGCGTGCTGCAGCAACGCGCACCCGATCACCGTCCGCAACGACGGGACGATCTCGGTGCGCACCGGGACTCTGGGATTGAGTGCGGTCCTGCTCGATCAGGTCCGTGAGATCAGTGTTGCCAAGGGTGCGACGCTCCGCGCCCACGACGCCGTCGCCCGGCTGCGCGGTGGGTCGACGTACGCCGGGGCGGGCACCCTGTTGCTCGACCACGACAGCACCCCGTCGCCCGACTTCGGCCACCCGGGCAACAACCAGGGGGCCGTGCTGCTCGAGGGCACGGCTTCGTTGAGCGGCGGTTTCGCCGTGGCCATGACCGATGAGACGGCGCTGGCCGGCGCAGGCACCTTCTCCGGGACCGGATCGATCCGGCTCGACGACGCGGCGCTCTACGGGAGCGTACGTACGGGCGCCCATGTCGCGCTGAGCGTCACCGGAGCACAGGCCTCCCACGTTGCGACCTGGACCCGCAGGAACGGGTACATCGGGAAGCTGACCGTCGGGGGCGAGGCGACCGTGGCCAAGGGCAGTTCGCTCTCCACCGATGCCGGCGGCACCGTCACGGTCGGCCGTGGCGGCACGTTGTCGGTCCCGGCTGGCGCGGCTCTCGTCGGCCCCGGGACGGACGGCACTCCCGCGCTGGCCAACAACTCCGGCGGGACCATCCGGCTCGGCGGCGGATCCGGTCGGCCGACCACGATCGGTAACGAAGGACTGCGCAACAACGGCACCGTCGACGTGCTCGGGCCGACGACCTGGAGCGGCGTGGTCGCGTCCCAGCCCTCCGGCACCCTGCGGCTCGATGCCAGGCTGCGTTCGGACCGTGGCTACACCTTCGGCGACCACTCGACGCTGGCGATCGGGTTGCACGGCAGTGGTGCGGGCTCGATGGTGCTCGGCGGGCCGGCGAAGCTGGCCGGGACGATCCGCACCGTGGGCACGGGTCCGCATGCGCGCGGCCGGAGCCTCACTCCGATCCGGTCGAGTGCGCGCTCGGGATCGTTCGGCTGCCAGCACACCTCGGGGTGGCTCCCGTCGTACGCCGCGCGAGGGATGCGGCTGGCCGGGCTGGGCATCGGCACCCCCTCCCTGTGCGGTCACACGATCAGGGCGGGCACGCGGCTGAGCAAGCGAGTGGGCACGAAGTTGGTGCACTTCGCAGTGCCGCACGGCGGCGCGAGATACGTCCTGCTCGACGTGACCGTGAAGCCGTCGCGAGCCACGAAGGTCACGATCGCGGCCCACCACGGAGGCCACGCAGTCGTACGGGCCGGCGGGCACAGGACGATCCACCGCTACGTCGTGGTGCGGGTGGGCTCTTCTGCGAAGTTCACCGCCCGGAGCCGCCACGGCAAGGCAGGCGTCCGGATCCGCTACGTCGGCAACTACCGCTGACGCCGTCGCCGACCTGATCGAGAGGAAACCGATGACCCACCCGCTGCGCCACCTGGGCGCGCTACTCAGTGCCCTCCTCATCTCGGTGGCGGCGCCGGCATCGATCGGCGCGACCGTCGCGCCGGCTGTTGCCGCGACCGTCGGCGGACAGATCGTCTTCGACCACGGCGATGACATCTGGGCCGCGAACCCCGATGGGTCCGGTGCCCATGTCCTGGTGACTGCCAAGCAGGTCGGCATGGACCACCTCGGTGAGCCGGCGACCGCGCCCGACGGCAAGGTGCTGCTGTTCACGGGGTGGACCGATCACAACGAGATGTCGAGTTCCCACGGTGTCGTCTTCTGGGGCAACCACTGGCACGGCACGTACGAACTGCGCAACGGCGTCGTGCGACGACTCTCGCCGAAGCCCGCTGCCGCGAAGAACGCCGACGGCAGCCCACGGCCGATCGACACCTCGGACTACCAGCCGGAGCCGAGTCCCGATGGTGTGCACTACGTCTACGCCCACGTCACCTGCACGGAGGGCCAGTACACCGACTCGGGCCTGTGGGGCCGGATCTGCACCTCGCGCCTCCGTACGGCGACGCTGGCAGGTGGCACCGCCGCCTCCGCCAGTTTTGCCTCGGCATGTGACTCCCACACGTTCGACCTGCCGACCGGCCCTGCGCTCGATCCGGTGGCCCCGAGAAAGATCGCCTACGCCGGATGTCAGAACACTCCTGCCGATCAGGCCGAGGAGAACCCCGAGAGCGAGCTGGCGATGTCAGGGCCCGCCCACAAGGGGCAGCATCCCGTGGGCTGGACGGTCGCGACCCGCAACTTCGTCGATCCGTCCTTCTCGCCTGACGGCGCGACAGTCGTAGCTGACAACCCCGGTGGTGAGCTGACCGAGTGGCCGACCCTCGAGGACGCGGTGATCACGGAGGTTCCCGGCGGCATCTATGCCTACGACAGCGACGGCAGCACCCCTGACGGACGGCTCGTCGTCGCCGCGCCCGATCTCGGCACGGCCGACGCCTTCGGCGAGCAGTACGCAGCTCTGGAATATCCGCGCTACCTCGGCCCGGACACGATCGGCTTCGTCTACGCCGGCAGCGTCTACGCCGTGCCGGCGTCGTGCTCCGGCTGTGCCGTCTCGGACGCGAAGAAGATCCACAACGGCGGCAGCAGATCGAGCACCCAGGCGTCCTCGCTCGCGTGGACCGCGAGGAGCATCGCGCCGCTACGTAAGCCCACGCCGCACCCCAGCCAACGGCTCACGTTGGGGAAGATTCCGCGGCAACATGCCCGCACCGTGCTCAAGCGTGGGGTGGGTGTGGCGGCGACGTGCAGACTGGCCTGCCGGCTCACGATGAGCCTGACGGTGACCCCGAAGCAGGCGCGGAAGCTCCGTCTGATCAGCAAGCATCAACTGCATGTGCTGCAGGCACACCACCGCACGACCGTCACGATCGGGCGTGCGGGCGCGAAGCTCCGCGCGGGCAGGCGCACCTCGATCCACGTCAAGCTCACCAAACACGCCCGCAAGGTGTTCAGGCACAAGCACGCGTGGTCGATGCGGCTCACCGTCACCCCCGGGCCCGGGGGGACCGCCAAGGCCCAACGCCGCACCGTCCGGGTCCGGAAGTAGGGGTTGCCGACCGTGGTTACCAGTCAGTAACGTCGCGGTCATGAGCAAAGTGCTGGACCTGTACAAGACCGCACACAAGGTGCCCGTCGTCGGGGATCGCGTCTTCGACTTCGCGTTCAGCCAGGTGGCGCCGTACTTCTGGACCATCCGGCCACGCTTCACCGTCATCGAGCCCAACCACGCCGAGGTCGTCATCAAGAAGCGCCGGGGCGTGCAGAACCACATCGGCACGGTGCACGCGATCGCGTTGTGCAACGGCCTCGAGGCCGCCATGGGGGTCCTCGCCGAGGCCACCATTCCGGCGAACAAGCGCTGGATCCCCAAGGGCATGGAGATCAGCTACACCGCGAAGGCGACCTCCGACATCACCTGCATCGCCGAGACCGACCCCGAGCAGTGGACCTCGGACGACCCCGACCTGCACGTGCGGGTCAAGGGCGTACGTGATGACGGCACCACGGTCATCGAGGGCGTCATCAAACTGCACGTCACCGAGAAGAAGCCGGCGTAGCGGACCAGTCAGTCGACGCGAAGGACGCGCGTAGTTCGTCCCTAGGCGTACGTGAAGCGGTTCGCCGCCGTCGCGGCCGAGACGCCCCAGGCATTGCCGAGGCGGACGTGGACCTTGCCACGCGAGTGGGCCGGGATCCGCACCCGGACCTTGGTGGCGGAGACGACGGTGAAGTCGTAGGTGGCGGTCCTCCCGAATCGGATCCGCGAGGCGCTGGACAGGTTCGTGCCCTCGATGGTGAGGGTCCCGCCGCCTCCCGGCCCGGCGGTGGTCACCGAGAGACCTGAGATCGTCGGTGCCACGCCCTGGCGGCCCGTCGACATCGGACGGGTCGCGCCGAACGAGCGCGGTTCGTGGACGCGCAGTTTGGTGAGGCTGGTCGTCGAGACGGGGTGGCCCGACCACGGCGCCTGGATGATCCGCCCGCGGCCGGCGTACATCACGACGTGGTCGATCGTCGGTCCTCCGCCGGAGTAGAACAGCAGGTCGCCGGGCTGCAACTCGTCGAGCGTCGGATGGAAGTGACCGGACTCGTGCTGCGCCGCCGAGTAGTGCGGCAACGTCTTGTACGGCGCCCAGGCGTAGAGCATCAGCCCGGAGCAGTCGAATCCCCGATAGGTCGCGTTGAAACGGCCGAGGAGTCCGTTGCCGCTCGCGCTGCCGTACGTCGGGCCGTCGGGGTTGCCGCCGCCCCAGGTGTACGGCATGCCGAGCCAGCGTTGGGCGAGCTTGAGCGCGGACGCACCGATCGACGGCCGCCACCGGGCCGCGCGGTGGGCGAGCGGCGGCATCGGCGTGCTGTTGACCTTGTTGATCACGTGGGTGCCGATCTTGCGCGACTGCACCGTCGACCACCCGTTGTGGATGGGCGTGTTCTTCGTGGGCACGGTGAACGTGAATCGGTTGCGCGTGCTCTTCGGTGACCGGACGCCGTTCTCGAGGGCCACCTTGACGTGGACGGTCCTGCGCTGGCCGTCGACCTCCGGGTCCTGGGCCTGGATGGTGTGTCCGTCCACGACGTAGAAATGGCTCGCCCTGTGCGAGCCGAACCACACCTGTGCGACCGCGTGGGATCCGGTCCGCGAGAATCCCGAACCGGTCACCTTGATCCAGTCCCCACCCCAGGTCGGCTCGAAGTGGTGGGAGAGCCCGGTGACGTGCGGCCGCGTCCCACTCGCCTGTGCCGGGGCTGCGACCGTGCCGACCGCGAGCACGGTGGCTGCCGCCGCGACGTAGCGCACTCTTCGAATCACCCGCTCACCGTATCCGGACGGGGCCGCGAGATCGTCGGTATGCGTGCGAAAGGGTGCGTACGCACGGCGTACCCTTGACCGGTCATG
>DASVMH010000207.1:0-2178 GCA_036384455.1 Marmoricola sp.
CCGGGCGCGGCTCCGGTGGCGCCAACGTGGTCGCCATCCCCAACTCCGCCGACCAACACGTCGACCCGACGGGAGGTGCTCACGATGGGTGAGGCCGAGATCATCCCGATCGGCACCCGCGGCCGTCCCGGTCGCGGCACCGGTAGTGCGCGCCCGTCCGCCTCCGCGCGCAACCTCGCGGGCGCGCGACCGGCCGCCAAGGCGAAAGCTGCGCAGCCCGGCCCGGCACCGAGCGAGGCGTCCGAGGGCGGGGCCGGCTCAGAGGGCGTACGCCCTCCGGTGACCACCGAACACCGCCATCCGACCGCCGGCATCCCGGTCATCGACTGGCTCGCGGCGTTCACGGGCGCGGCCAAGGACCTCTTCGGCGACCAGTGGGAGCCGCGGCTCGCGGAGTTCCTCGCATTCCTTCGCCGGCGCGTCACCGGCGACTACGTCGTCGACGACTACGGCTTCGACCGCGAGGTCGCCGAGCACTTCCTGCTCGCTGCGCTGCGCCCGATCAAGGACAAGTGGTTCCGCGTCGAGGTCCGAGGTGAGGAGAACATCCCCGCCGACGGCGGCGCGCTGATCGTCTCCAACCACTCCGGCACCATCCCGGTCGATGCGCTGATGACCTCGGTGAGCGTCCACGACAGCACCGGCCGCTTCCTGCGGGCGCTCGGGGCCGACCTGGTGTTCAAACTGCCGGTCGTCAGCGAGGTCGCCCGACGCGGCGGTGCCACCCTCGCGTGCAACGAGGATGCCGAGCGCATGCTTCGTGGCGGTGAGCTCGTCGGCGTGTGGCCCGAGGGGTTCAAGGGCATCGGGAAGCCCTATTCGGAGCGCTACAAGTTGCAGCGCTTCGGTCGTGGGGGATTCGTCTCGGCGGCGATCCGCACCGGCGTACCGATCGTGCCCACATCGGTGGTGGGTGCCGAGGAGATCTACCCCCTCGTCGGGAACATTCCGGCGCTCGCGCGGTTGCTCGGGGTCCCGTACATCCCGATCACGCCCTTCTTCCCGCTGCTCGGCCCCCTGGGCCTGATCCCGCTGCCGTCGAAGCGGGTGATCGAGTTCGGTGAGCCGATCCGCACCGACGAGTACGACGCCGCAGCGGCCGACGACCCGATGCTGGTCTTCAACCTCACCGATCAGGTGCGTGAGTCGATCCAGCAGAATCTCTACACCCTGCTGATGCAGCGCGGATCGGTGTTCGGACTCGACCACTCCTGACGCGGCCGCTCTCCGGCCCGGTGGGTCGGAGCCGTGGCCGGGGCGGGTGGTGTTACTTCTTGGCGCCCAGCAGGCCGTCGACGAGGCCGAGGGTGTCGTCGACGACACCGTTGAGACCCGAGGTCACGCCGTTGAGCGTGGTGCCGATCTGGCCCGGGAGACTCGACTTCGACGTGCTGGTGAGCCCGTTGATCAGGTCATGGACCGGCTTGGACTTCGTCTGCGTGTCGCCCGAGGTGCTCGAGGCCGAGGAGCCGGCGGCGTTGTCCGCGTGGTCCGTGCCCTGAGTGCTGGCGGCCGCGCCGGTGTGCTGCGCCACCTGTTGAGCGCGTTGGGCGAGCTTCTCCATCTTCTCCGCGCGGATCGTCGGCACACTGACCAGTTGGCCCAGTGTCGTCTTCGCCGAGCTGAGCGTCAGGACATCGTCGGGCACGGCAGCATCGGGGAGGTCGGAGCAGGCCGAGCAGAGCACCTGGGCCTGCTGGTCGATGGCAGCAAGCGCATCACCGACCTGTCGCAGGTGGATGCCTCCGAGCCCGTGTTGGCCGGCCAGGCTGCCGAGGATGCCCATCTGAGCGTTCGCGAACTTGCGGACGTCGGCGATGTCCGAGGCCGATTGCGTCTGCTGGTAGTGGGTGAACAGCAGGTCGGAACCGCTGTTGGCACTGGTCGCGGCCGCTCGCAGCGCCTCGTCGATGAGTTGGTCCCGAGCGGGGGTGCGGGGCTCGGCCAGCAGGTCCTGGGCCTCCTGCAACCGGGTGGCCGCCTGGGAGAGCAGGTCGTGACCGCGCGCGGTGTCGCTCGTGTTGAGGTGCAGTTGGACGTTCTCGAGGCCACGCTTGATGGGGTAGAGGCTGTCGCCGGGCAGGGTGCCCTGGGCGGCGGCGGCCATGCCGGCGGTGCCGCCGACGAAGACGGTCGCAGCAGCGATCGTGGCCAGGCGCCGATGACCCTTGCGGGACG
>DASVMH010000208.1:0-1698 GCA_036384455.1 Marmoricola sp.
GGTCCCGATCGCGATGGCGGACGAGATCGGCTTGAGGATCGCCACGCGAGGTTGCACCTTCGAGCCACCGAGCAGGATCGCCTCGATGGCCTCGGGCATGCCGTGCCCGCGGATCTTCTCCGAGCCGTACCGGGCCATCAGGCCGATCACGAGTCCGCCGAGCGTCGGCGCGAGCAGGATCACCCACCACGGGCTGTGCCCCGATCCGGGAGCGACCAGAGCGGTGTCGACCCGGTGGTAGAAGATCGCGTTGGTGATCAGGCCGATCAGGCGCAGCAGCGCCCAGGCCGTGACGCCGGCGACCGCGCCGATCGGCAGGGCGAGGCCGACGATGAGCAGCATCCGTGGTGTCGTGGTGAAGTCACCGAGATGGCGGACGTCGCGCGCTGGTGGCGCGCTCGCGGCCGAGGTCATTCGATCCTCCTGTGAAGGGAGCGCACCGTTTGTGAAGGGGGGCGATCTGGTCAATCGGGACACGACATATTAGAGGCACGGCGGGCTGTCAGACGAATCGAGCCGTGGCAGCCGGGACCGCCAAGGCGTCGAGGTGGGGCCGGTACGGGAGGGCTACGGTGTGCTCGTGCCGACGAACGCGCAGTACCAGCGCCTCCTCGCTTTCCGCACCACGCTGCGCAAGTTCGAGCAGTGGAGTCGCGAGGCGGCCGAGGCCCATGGCCTCACCCACGCCCAGCATCAGTTGCTGCTCGCGATCCGTGGCTACAAGGGCCCGGAGGGTCCGACGATCGGCGACGTGGCCGACGAGCTGCTGATCAAACACCACACTGCGAGGGGCCTGATCGACCGGGCGCAGGAGGTCGGTCTGGTCGAGCGTCGCAAGGATGCGAAGGACTCCCGGCGCGTACGCCTGGCGCTGACCAAGGAGGGCGAGAAGGTGCTGCGTCGGCTGACCGACGTCCACGTCGAGGAGTTGCGCCAGTTGACGCCGCTGCTCGACCCGATTCGGGAGGCGGCCGAGAGGGCCGCGGCGGGCGAGGACAGTTAGTGTCGGCCCCATGCCGTCCATGACCCCCACAGAAGTCCGTCGTCGCGTCGCCGAGATTCTCCCGGGGGTCCGCCGAGACCTCGAGGATCTGGTCCGCATCGAGTCGGTCAGCGCCGACCCCGCCCGCAAGGGCGAGGTGGAGCGATCGGCGGTCGCCGTGCGCGATCTCTTCGCCGCCGAGGGCATGGACGCGCGCATCGTCCGTTACGGCGATGACGGGCCGCCCGCGGTGATCGCCACCAAGGCCGGACCTGCCGGAGCGCCCACGGTGCTGTTGTACGCGCACCACGACGTCCAGCCCGAGAACGATCACGCCGACTGGGACACCCCACCTTTCGAACCGACCGAGCGCGGCGAGCGGCTCTATGGCCGTGGCGCCGCCGACGACAAGGCCGGGATCGCCACCCATCTCGCCGCGCTGCGCGTCTTCGGCGACGAGCTTCCGGTGCGCCTGGTGATGTTCGTGGAGGGTGAGGAGGAGGTCGGCTCGGACACGCTGACCGACCTGTTGCACGCCCACAAGGACGAGCTGGCCGCGGACGTGATCGTGATCGCCGACAGCGGCAACTGGGACATCGGCGTGCCGGCACTGACCACGAGCCTGCGCGGCCTCGCCCGGGTCGACCTCGAGGTGCGTACGCTCACCCATGCCGTCCACTCGGGTATGTGGGGTGGGCTGGTGCCCGACGCTCTGA
>DASVMH010000209.1:0-1721 GCA_036384455.1 Marmoricola sp.
GCCGCCGAGCAGGTGCCCGGTGGACGCCTTGGTGGCCGACACGGGGATCTCGTCGATCCGGTCGCCGAACACGCTCTTCAGCGCCTCGTACTCGTTCGGGTCGCCGACCGGGGTGGACGTGGCGTGCGCGTTGATGTGCGAGACCTCGTCCGCGGAGGCACCCGCCTGCTGCAGCGCCTGCTCGACGGCACGGGCCGCGCCCGCGCCCTCGGGGTCGTTGCCGGTGATGTGGTACGAGTCGGCGGAGACGCCGCCGCCCACCAGGTAGGCGTAGATCTTCGCACCGCGGGCCTTGGCGTGCTCCTCGGTCTCGAGGACCAGTGCCGCACCGCCCTCGCCCATGACGAAGCCGTCGCGGTCGATGGCGCCGGGGCGGGAGGCGGTGGCCGGTTCGTCGCTGCGACGGGACAGGGCCTGAGCCGACGCGAAGGACGCCATGGTGATCGGGTGGATCGCCGATTCCGCGCCACCGGCGATGATCACGTCGGCGAGACCGTCCTGCAGGTGGTCGTAGTCGTTCGCGATCGACTCCGTGCTGGAGGCGCACGCGCTGACGACCGTGCGTGCGAAAGCCTTGGCGTTGAAGTGCAGCGACAGGTTTCCCGCACCGGCGTTGGGCATCAGCATCGGAACCGTCAGCGGCATGACCCGGCGCGGTCCCTTCTCACGCAGCGTGTCCCAGGCGTCCAGCAGCGTCCACACGCCGCCGATGCCCGTGGCCCAGTCGATGCCGAGGCGCTCCGGAGCGACCTCGGGAGAACCGGCGTCCTCCCAGGCCTCACGGGCGGCGATCATCGCGAACTGGGTCGAGGGGTCGAGGCGCTTGGCCTCGTGACGGGGGAGCACCTCCTCGGGGCGGACGGTCGCCTCGGCGGCGAAGTGCACGGGGATCTGGTACTTCTCGATCCAGTCGTGCTCCAGCGTGCGCGTACCGGACTTGCCTGCGAGCAGATTGGCCCAGTTCTCTGGGGCCGTGCCGCCCAGAGCGGACGTGGCGCCGATACCGGTGACGACGATGCGCTTGGTCATGAAGGTCCTTCGTGAGGAGGGAGGTGGTTCAGGGAAAAGGAGAATGCCACGCCCCGCGCCCGTCGACCGGCTGCTGAGCCTGTCGAGTGCAGGGCCGGCGGGGGTGGCATCCGCGGTGGTGCTTACTCCTGGCCGGCGACGATGAAGTTGACGGCGTCGGCGACCGTCTTGAGGTTCTTGACCTCGTCGTCGGGGATGGTCACGCCGAACTTCTCCTCGGCGTTGACGACGATCGTCATCATCGAGATCGAGTCGATGTCGAGGTCGTCGGTGAACGACTTCTCCATCGCGACCTCGGATGCGTCGATGCCGGTCTCGTCGGTGACCAGCTCAGCAAGTCCTGCGAGGACCTCGTCGGTGGTGAGAGCCATGGTGTTTCCTCTTTCTCGGAATGGTTTCGGAACCGGTGAACAGTCTAGGGAAGGCGCTCCCGATCAGGGGAGCACCACCACCTGCGCGCCGAAGACGAGCCCTGCGCCGAAGCCGATCTGCAGCGCCAGACCACCGCTGAGCTCGGGGTGCTCTTCGAGCAGACGGTGGGTGGCAAGGGGGATCGAGGCGGCCGAGGTGTTGCCGGTCGTCTCGATGTCGCGTGCGATGACGGTGGTCTCGGGGAGCTTCAGCTGCTTGGCGAACTCCTCCACGATGCGCAGGTTCGCCTGGTGCGGGATGAAGGCGGCGAGGTCGGATGC
>DASVMH010000210.1:0-19276 GCA_036384455.1 Marmoricola sp.
CCAAAACTCTGACGGGTTTTCGCGCCGAGACCCCAAAACTCTGACGGCGGACACGTCATTGATCGTCGTCGCGGCGTCGCTGGCCCTCCGCGAAGAAGCCGATCCGGACGTCGGAGGATCGCTTCCACCCGGGGCGTCGGCGGATCCGGACGAGCAACAGCGCTGATATCAGAAACGCCGCGATCGCGAGGAAGAGGCACAGCATCGCGATCGTCGACCACGTGTCGGTCGCGGAGTCGGTGAGTGTTCCCGCGCCCGCGATGGTCGGAACGGCCGCTCGGTGCCCGGAACCATCAGACACGGGCAGCGTCGCGGAGAACATCCCCGCAACGGCGGCGGTGAAGACGATGGACCCGGCGAACGCGCGATCGAGCACCATCGCGCGCTGCACGAGACCGAGCGGACCGAGACAGAACATGGCGCACAGGCCACAGCCGGCGAGTCCCACGACTACACCCTCGACCGTGCGGTCGACCAGTGCCACCACCAGTGCGAGGGACGTGGTGATCGCAAGCGCCACGATGGTCAGCGTGCCTGCACGGATGCCGCTGCTCAGAGGGCATCACCGTCCTCGGTGGTCCTGCGTGCCCGTGAACGCCAGGCGAGGCCGACCCCGGCGATGACGACGAGCGCCGCGACCCCACCGAGCACCGGCCCGGTCGGGAAGCCGCCGCCGGACGAGGACGCCGTGTCGTGGGTGGCCGGGCCGGCGGCCCCGGGGGCCGTCGGCGCCTCCGCGAACCTCGGAACGCCGCTCACCGTGCCCGACACGCCGAGGTCGAGCCGGTACGGGACGGGTACGGCCCTGTTGTCAGCGTTCTTCTCGAGGAACACGGTGACGGTGTAGACCCCGGCGATGCTCCCGTCCCGGCTCTCGTTGCGGTAACGCACCGGACCTGCCACAGCACCGAGATCCTGGGGAACACCGTTGTGCAGCGCCTCCTGGACCAGGTGGCCGTCGACGCTCCCGTCGATCGGGGACCGGGCGGGGTCGAAGATCTGGACCTTGGCGACCGGGTAACCCTTCTCGGCGACGGCGTGCGCCTCGTCCAGGCCTGCGATGTGCACGGCGGCCGTGAGTTGCTGCCCCCAGCCGACCTTCACCTGATACGTCTGCGTCTCGCCCGGGACGATCGTGTCGGTGTAGCTGCCCGGAGCCAGTTGCGGGGCGTTGTCGAACGACGTGCCGCCGACGGCCGCCTTCGGTGTCGTACGAGCCGGGGCGACCCAGTGCCGCTCGTCGACCGGCTTCGGCAGGCTGCCGACGGAGGAGACCCGGGGTAGCTCGAGCACGCGGAGCTCGACGGGCACGCCGGGCGTCATGTGTTCGTAGGTGACCTCGGCGATCAGGTCCTTGGCGTTCAGACACGGAGAATCCAGGTCGGGATCGCCGAAGGAGTCCAACTCGCCGGTGGACGCTGCGGTGCTGATCAGCGTGTTCGCGGCCCATTCCTCGACGGTCCCCGATATCGCACACCGGGTGCCGTCGGGGGTGCTCAACTCGATCGCGCTGCTGGGCAGGTGGACGTTCGGTGTGCGGATCGCCGCCGAGATCGCGATGCTCGAGCGCGTCGACGTACGCGTGATCTTGTAATAGAGCGTGCCGTCGGCGTTCGTGTGGTCGAGCCAGTCGCCGTTGCTGATCGTCGGTGCGACCGAAGCGGTCGTGGTCCCGGTGACGGGCCTGCCGATCGCGGCGTACGGCCGCGCGGCGCGGGTGGCGACCTTGATCAGGCTGGAGGCGAAATCCTGAGCGTTGTCGACGTCGTAGTAGGTGCCGTTGCCTGCGGAGGCGATGCACTGCAGCGCCTTGCGAGCCGCACCGTCCACATCGAGCCCGACGACGTCGATCTTGAGGTCGATGCCGTCCCTGCTCAACTCCTTGGCCACTGTGCAGGGGTCGGGTTTGCAGGTGGGCACGCCGTCGGAGACCAGCACGATGTTGCGCTTCCCGGTGGATCCGAGGTCCTTGCCGGCCTGTTGCAGCGCGTATCCGATCGGCGTCTCGCCATAGGGCTTGTACGACCCGATCGCGGTCAGCAGCCGCGCGTGGTTTCCCGTCGACACCGGCACTTTGAGTTGCGAATCGGTGCAGGCGCCGTTGTCCGACTTGGAGAACACTGTGGCGCCGAAGACCCGCAGGCCGACGGGCTGGTCGGCGGGGAGGCTGTCGACGACCTTCCGAAGGGCCTGCTTCGCGGCGGCGATCTTCGGCTCGCCGGCGGCATCGGGCTCCTTCATCGACCCCGATGAGTCCAGGACCAGGATCATCCGGCCCGGAGTGCCGTTGTCGTCAGCGGCCGCGCTGCAGGTGCCTGCCGCGAGGGTGGCAGCCGAGAGCAGCAGCAACACGGGGAGCAGTCGAGCCATGGACGTACGCACGGGCGGAGGGTTCCCCGCCGCGCCGTGGAAGAAACCGCTCAGGCACCGAGCGCGGCGTACCCCGGCTTGATCACCTCGTCGATGATGCGCAGCCGCTGGTCGAAGCGCAGGAACGCCGACTTCATCGCGTTGATGGTGAACCAGCGCAGATCGCCGAGGCCGTAGTCGAAGGCCTCGACGAGCGCGCCCATCTCCTTGCTCATCGACGTGTCGCTCATGAGTCGGTTGTCGGTGTTCACGGTGACCCGGAAGCGCAGGTCGGTGAGCAGGCCGATCGGATGCTCGGCGATCGAGGGGGCGGCTCCGGTCTGGACGTTGGAGTGCGGGCACATCTCCAGGGGGATGCGCTTGTCGCGTACGTACGCCGCGAGCCGGCCCAGCTGGGGCGCCCCGTCGTCGATCGAGATGTCGTCGATGATCCGGACGCCGTGACCGAGCCGGTCGGCGCCGCACCACTGGATCGCCTCCCAGATCGACGGAAGCCCGAACGCCTCGCCGGCGTGGATGGTGAAGTGCGCGTTCTCGCGCTGGAGGTACTCGAACGCGTCCAGGTGCCGGGTCGGGGGATATCCCGCCTCGGCACCCGCGATGTCGAAGCCGACGACGCCGTCGTCGCGGTGGCGTACGGCGAGCTCGGCGATCTCGCGCGACCGGGCCTGGTGGCGCATCGCGGTGAGCAGTTGACGGACGACGATGCGGCCGTCCGCATCGGCAACGCCGGCGTCGAAGCCGCGCTGGACGGCCTGTACGACATCCTCCGGTGACAACCCGCGCGTGAGGTGCTGCTCCGGGGCGTAGCGCACCTCGGCGTAGACGACGCCGTCGGCGGCGAGGTCCTCGACGCACTCGCGCGCGACCCGTTCGATGGCCTCGGGGGTCTGCATCACCGCGACGGTGTGGTCGAAGGTCTCGAGGTACCGCTCCAGTGAGCCCGAGTCGGCCGACTCGCGGAACCACCGGGCCAACCCCTCGACATCGCCGGCGGGCAGCGGATGCCCGACCTCGTGAGCGAGGTCGAGGACGGTGCCTGGCCGCAGGCCGCCGTCGAGATGATCGTGGAGCAGCACCTTGGGCGCGCGCTGGATCTGATCGGCGGTAGGTTTCTGGTTCACGGGCACAGCCCCATCCAAGCACTTGAGTCCCGAGGAGCAGAGATGCGCGTCTTCACCACGTTCGAGGAGATCGAGGCCGCCAAGGGCGAGGAGATCGGCACCAGCGACTGGGTGCAGATCACGCAGCAACGGGTGAACCAGTTCGCCGATGCGACCGGCGACCACCAGTGGATCCACGTCGACATCGAGAAGGCGAAGGAGGGCCCGTTCGGCGGCACCATCGCGCACGGTTACCTGACGCTCTCGCTCATCCCGTGGCTCGGCTCCATGGTCTTCTCGTTGCAGACCCCGGGAGCGAAGCTGAACTACGGCCTCAACAAGGTGCGTTTCCCCAATCCGGTCCGCGTCGGCGCGCGCGTACGCCTGACCGAGACGATCAGCGAGGTCGTGGACATCCCCACGGGCAAGCAGCTCACCGTCGGTCACGTCATCGAGATCGAGGGCGAGGACAAGCCCGCCTGCGTCGCCGAGACCGTGGTGCTACTGCTGCCCTGAGCCGAAACGGGCAGATCGGATATCCTTACCCCTGCGTACGGACGTGAGCACGGCCGCCCTGGCAGACTCGGACAGCTCGGAGGGGGACAGGTGTCAGACGTCGGATTCGATGACGCTCTGGGAGCCTCCTATCGGCTCGTCGAGATCGTCGGCCGCGGTGCGGTCGGCGAGGTGTGGCGAGCGGTCGACCGTCGCACCGACGAGACGGTGGCCGCGAAACTGCAGCGCGCCGAGCACGTCTCCGATCGCGACCTGGTCTCCCGGTTCGTCCAGGAGCGCGCACTGCTCACCGGCGTACGCCACCCGAACCTGGTCAGCGTGCGTGACCTGGTCGTCGAGGGTGACCGCCTGGGCATCGTCATGGACTTCGTCGACGGCGGCTCTGCGCGCGACCTGCTCGCAGAGCAGGGTCCGTTGCCACCTGCGCGCGCCATCGAGATCGTCGCAGCGGTGCTCGACGGTCTCGGTGCCGCCCACGACCGTGGCCTGGTCCACCGTGACATCAAACCCGACAACGTGTTGCTGTCCGGCTCGACCACGAGGCTGACCGACTTCGGCATCGCACGCATCGTCGGCGAGGGTCCCAAGACCTCGACGGGCCTGCTCGGCACCCCCGAATACATGTCGCCCGAGCTGTTGGAGGTCGGGACGGCCGGTCCGCCTGCGGACGTCTACGGCGTCGGCATCATGTTGTACGAACTGCTTGCCGGCCGGACGCCCTTCGCCGGACCCGGCACCGACTACACCATCGCCCACCGGCACGTGAGCAGCGCCGTCCCGACGCTCAGCATCGATCCGAAGCTGTGGGCGGTGCTGATCGAGATGCTCGAGAAGGACCCGCGCCGCCGGCCGCCGGCACGGCAGGCGGCCTACCGGCTCAGGGAGTTGCTGCCCGGACTCGCCGATGCTCCGGCCCTGCAGCCGCAGGCGGCGCCGGAGGAGTTCGCCGCCGCACACGGGCCGATGACGGTCGTCCGTGGAATCACGCCCGAGGCCGCAGAGCCCGAGGTCGCGGGGGACGTGGCCAGTCTCGACGACCTCGACCTCGGAACGCCGGGCCAGGCGACGGTCGTGCGCCCGATGCGCAAGCCCGATCGACCGACACGTCGCCATGCTCCCGAGCCGGAACCTGTCGATGCCGGTCCGTGGTGGCGCCAGCGACGGACGCTCGCGATCGTCCTCGGCGCCCTCGCCGTGATCGCGGTCGTGGCGCTGGTCGCGGTCGTCGGGCTCCCGCATCGCGGCCACGGCACCACGTCGGCCTCGTCGCAGCCCCAGACGGCGACCCAGCGAGATGCTGCATTGCCGACTGGGCTGACGATCTCGCGGAACGCGTCCTATGACCCGCAGACGCACACGGTCGACCTGAGCATCACCTACGCCACCCAGAATTCGCCGCTGACCGGCCCGTTCCTCGAGGTGATCAAGGGCACCGGCACTGATTGCCCGACCCTGGCCTGGCACGGGGCCACCCAGTCGCAGAACCTCCCCTCGGTGACCGGCATCGACACCGCATGTTCGTGGAGCGTCAATCCCGGCCGGATCCCCAAGCAGAGCAGCAAGACCGTCGAGGTCACGGTCTCGCTCGACTTCGGCGACGGCTCCTCAGCCTCCGGTGACACCGAGGGGTCGCCCGTGCAGCGCTGGCTGGATCGCAACGCGGCGGCCACGACCAAGACGGTTGCCGACCCGCAGATCACGAGCACCGCGTACGCCGCACAGCGCCTGCAGAGCGTCGAGGTGGTCACGCCGGCGAGCACGGTGACGGGCAAGGTGGTCCCGATCTCACTGCTGCCGATCTGGCCCAAGGGTGTCGACAAGCTCGATCCGCTGCTCCGCAGCCCGTCGATCGGCCGGCCGAGCTCGCTGCTGACCGCCGTCGCCGGTGGCGAGCGCGGAGTCCGCTTCTCCGACTCGTGCAACGGCGCCCTCGCGATCTCCTCCGGAGGCCGGGTCGTCACCGCCCTGACCGTGAACCACAACTGCAAGATCAACGCCCAGGTCGGCAACCTGACGGATCTGGCCAGCTCGCCGTTCTCGATCGAGAACCGCTCCAGCTGAGTTTCGCCGAGCCTCGCTGGCGTGTGCGGTCACCATTCCGAACGCGCTCGTTGGAGCAGTTATCCGAGTCCGTCGTCGCCACTGATGCGGTGCTCGGCGCTCCAGGCAGCCTCGAAACGCTCTCCAAGCTGCTCAGCGATGGGGGCCAGTCGCGCTGCGCTCTCCACGATGAGCGCAAGTCGGTCGGCGAACTTCGTGAGATCAGCTGCCGTGACCGCGGGGCTGGGCGGCGCGTCGACACCCTCGAGCGCGGCGAGCCAGAACGATGCCGGGAGAAGCGCGCCGTTGCGGTACGCCATGGTGGCGCGCCAGGTGCCATAGTCGGAATCGAGGACGAGCACCGCGTCACCCCACGCATACCGTTCCTGAGCGAAGCCATCCTGATTGAACCCACCGACAGCCACAGCGCCGATCTCGACCAGCCTGGCCCTCAACGCAGATATCGCGGATGTTGTCACGGCACCCCCTCGGCATTCACGATGGATCTTCCCGGTCCCGCAACACGCAAACCCCGCGAACGACACCGGGGTGAGGTATCGCCCCGTCGGTGGGATAGCTTGCGAAAGCACCGATCTCGGAGGTGACGAAGTGGTGAACGAACCGGAGCAGACGCAGGTCTGGCCCGTCTGGGGCCGAGTGGCCTTCTGGGTCGTCTTCGCGGTGGTCCTGATCATCGCCGCCGTTCTCGGTTTCCACGGGCGCAATCAGGGTGCCGCGATCCGGATCGCCGTCTCGGTGGTTGTCGCGCCTGCGGTCGTGGTGGTGATCGTGGGGTTGATCAAGCGGCTGACCCGATGATCAGAAGTGGCATGACGTGATGCCCTGTACCGCTTCTTCAGCCGTGCGCGCTTCAGGGCGCTGGCGAATGCAAGGATCGAGTTCGCCAGGGGTGCCTAGTGGGACCACGACTCGGCAACGTGGTACTGGGCATGCTGGAGGGCCGTCAGCGCGTTGTCTGTTTGACCGGATCGCAGGAGTTCGACCGCATGCTTCAGATACGCGTAAACGCTGTCCAGCGATGCATCGGTCGCCTGGGTCGGTCGCTGGTCCGGGCCCAGACGACGCTCGTCCTCCACGGCGACAATGAGGGAAGCGAGCTGATCGGCTTCGGTCATCAATCCACCTTGTGGAGAACGGAAAGGTCGTGCACGTAGATCTGGTTCCGGAGACGTTCCGCTCCATTGCCGCTGACCTGTCTTGGACGGTCGGTGGGGCTCAATCGGTCATCTGGAGCAGCCGTGGCCGCAGAACGGTCTCGCGCGCACTGTCGGACCACCAGGTCAACGAGGGGTCGCGCACCCCCTGCTCGATCCAGGCGTGCACGGCAGTTTCGGCCGAAGCCAGATCTGTCAGACGCCGACGGGGCACCGGGATCTGCTTGCCGGCGAACACGATCTGCTCGAGGGTCGCCGTGCGTGCGCGACCCGACGGAACCTCGGGCTGGGCCGGATTGACGACCTGATGCCAGTTCTTGCGATCGTCGCTTTGGATGACGATCATCGCTCCGCGGGCGTCGCCCCCGATGTCGAGGCGACCCTTTCCGCGGAAGATGCTGGCGGACGAGCGATCACCTCCATCGAACGCGCGGATGACGGTCACCATCAGATCCGTCGTCGGATCCACCGCTTCGTACGAGTAGTGGTCGTCGGTCCACGTCGCGAACAGTCCCACGTCCTTTCCGCCGGTGGGGTCGAGGCTTGCGGGCGGGGCGCCCTCGGCGCCGGTGAGCCGATTTCGGAGCCATTGACGATGCAGCAGACCGGTCAGGAGGATGAAGCCGTACGTCGAGGTCGCCACGCAGCACAGCGCGTAACCCATGTTGCGGTGGTGGGAATCACTCGCCCACCCGAGCACGGCGATGGCGGCGACGACGATCACCACGAAGCGCCAGATGCCGCCGCCGCGCAGCGCGATCGTCGCCACTGGCACCGCGATGCAGACGATCACAACGACAGCGACGCGCGTCGCGTCAGCATCGAAGGCGAACAGAGCCAGGGCGACGCTACCGGCGACCAAGAACAGGAAGTACAACACGGCCGAGGCCGGATCGAGCCTCGTATACCTGGTCTTGGTCAACCGATACCGTGTCACGCCAGATGGAAGATTGGTCACCCGAGTTCCTCGATCATCGCATTGGGCCTCTCGTTGAAGATCCCGGTCGTGATGGGACCGCTGGCGACGTCGCTCGCGCCGTCGTGTAGATCGTCACCCTGATCAAGCGGTTGACTAACTGAGTCGTCAGACGACGGGGCTGATGGCAGCGCCCATGACGGTGGCGCCGAACTCGAAACCGCTGACGGTCTTGCGCCCCCAACGACCACGTTCGACGTGCATGCCCGGTCCGAGGGTGTATTGGCCGCCGTCGTCCTCGTCGCCGGTGACCACGAAGGCGTACGTCTTGCTGAAATGCTCCGCATCCATAGTCGCTGTGATCCGGAGGGTGAACCGGGACCCGACCTCGAGATCAGGGGACAGAGGCGGGAAGAACTCGCCGATCCGCTGGCTTGCGACGATGTCGTCCTCAAGTCCCACGAGAATCTCGATCAGACCGTCGCGGGCGACGCCATCGTCGGGCCACTTGATGTCGTCCCTGGGGTATGTCCCGATGAGCAGCGTGTCGGGTCTCGTCATGACGTCATCCTTTGCGTGGGGAGGACTTTGTTCCACCTGTGCGAAGCCACAAAAGATCCATCCCGAGCACAGAGCCGAAGATCATGGCAATGAACCAGGGGGCATCCAGCGCTCGTTCGACGTGGTTCCACGCGGCAACGCCGATGACAAGGCATCCGAAAAACCAGATGAATTTCCCGATTGTCGGGATAGGAAGGAATGCCGTGACCCCTCCCAGCACCAGTCCCAGCGCACACACCTCCACGACCCGCATGCCGTCGACGCCTTGATGGAGTGGAACGACGACTCCGATGATCACGAAGATGACCGCGCAGATCGCGTCGGTGACGTCTGGCTTCGAAACGAAGCGGTATTTGTTCGCCATGACCACCTGTTCTGGTTGGAGACAACGCTAGCTCGGAGTGCGGTCAGGGTCCGACGAGACCGACACCGGTACCGATGCCGGCACTTCCCCACAGGGCCTGGGTGTTGTGCGCGCCAGCGTTGAACACGCCCCGTACAGTTCTGGTGCCGAAGTAGGACATCTGCTTCAACGTCGACGTTCCCGTCGAGGGAGGGCCGAAGCGGTCTCCGGCGATGCCGCCGGCGGTGGACAGCCCACCGGTCTCAGCCGCATGGACGATGTTGACGTCGTCACCCGAGACCAACGAGCCGGCGACGTTGCCGCTGAATCCACCACCGAAATTGATGACTCCGGTGGCTGTCTTCGCGAGCGGGCCGGTCGCGGTCGCTCCGAGATTCTTGGCGATGGTGCCGCCCGCTGGCCCGGCAGCACCCCCGACGGCTCCAGTCACGCCACCCGCGACGCCTGCTCCGAGCATTCCCTGAACGGTGAGATGACCATGGTTGCGAATGACATACATCGTTTCGCTCCCAGTTGCTCCAACAGCTCCGTTGACAATCATGGATGTACGCAGGGCAGCGACGCCGCCCTCGCTCGCGCGCGCGGCCCATGTGGCGGCCCCTCCACCGATGCCGCCGAGGACGCCGGAGACGGCGACTTCGCCCCAGTTGACGTGTCCGGTGGTGGCTTTTTGGATGATGGTGTCGGCGCCTGCGGAGAGGAGCATCATGCCGGCGGGGCCGCCGACGCCGGTGGCGATGAGGATACCGCCGCCGATGACCATGGCGGCGCCGGCGACGTATTCCCAGTTGTTCTTGAGCCAGTGGGTGGCGCCGGAGATGAGGCCGCCGTTGTTGGCGTTGTAGGCGCGTAGTTCGGCGTCGGTGACCGGGTGGAGTCCAAGGGGGTCCAGAGCGTGGAGGGGGTCGTTGCCGGCGTAGGAGTAGGGGTTGGCCGCCCAGCCGGCGCCCACGGTTGCTGCGATCGGGTCGACCGAGCAGAAGCTGCGGGTGGCGGCGTCGTAGACGCGGTTGGTGAGCCATTCCAGCGGGTCGCTGCCCTGGTGGCCGCCGATGAGGAGGTCGCCGGTGGGGCTGATCTGGTAGTCGGCCGCGTCCGTGGCCGGGACCGGTGGGAGTGCCCAGGGGTCGGCGGAGACGGCGCGTGCGTCACGCCATCCCGGGGACGACCAGCCGGCGGTGGTGCCGGTGTACGGGCCGGCGCCGATGATCGGGTCGGTCGCGGTGCCCACCAGCCCGGCATAGGGATGGGCGGTGTCGGAGAAGAACTCGGTGTCGTTGATGTAGGCGAGCTCACCCAGTGCGTCGACGATGATGTCGGTGCGGGTGGTGTCGCCGATCCGGTCGGTCTGGGTCAGCGAGGCCAGCCAGCCGGCGGGGGACCAGCCGTAGTCACGGCGGCTGCCGTCGGCGTGGGTCTCGCTGGTGCGTCGACCGGCGCCGTCGTGGGTGTAGGTCGACACGACCTGGCCGCCGACGGTGATGGTCCGCAGTTGGCCCGCGAGGTCGTAGTCGAAGCGGCGGGAGACCTGCTGGCCCGCGGAGTCGTGGATCTCGCGGACCAGCCGGCCACACGAGTCGTAGCTCCAGCGCAACGTCGACTCACCCGTCTGGGCTGCGAGGAGTTGCCCGGCCTCGTCGTAGGAATAGCTGGTTCGCCCCGCGGAGCCGTCGGGGTTCTCGACACTGATCGTGTTGATCCGGCCGACGTCGTCGTGGTCGAGCACCGTGCGGGTGCTGCCGTCGGGACCCTTCTGGAGATGTGTCGTGAGGAAGCCGGCGGCGTAGGTCCATGACTGGGAACCGCTGCGCGATCCGTCGGGGCCGGTCGCGACGGCCGAAGTGGTCCGGCCCACGGCATCGCGTTCGAGCAGCACGTCACCGAGCAGCGGGTGACTCACCCCGAGGATCCGGCCGGCGCCATCGCGGGCGTATGAGGTGGTGTGACCGTCGGGAGTGGTCATCGAGGTGCAGGCGCCGTCGGCGTTGTAGGCCCACGACAGTCCGCGACCGTCGCGGGTGCGTGAGGTGAGTTGCCCACGCTCGTCCCAGGCGAGCTCGTGGACGGTGACCTCGCCACGCGGGTTCGCGCGATCGGTGACCCGGACCCGACGTCCGGGGATGTCACGCTCGATCTGCTGGACCTCGACGCCGTCGACGCTCATCGACGCCAGCAGGCCGGTGCGTGGGTCGTAGGACCATTCGGTGCGCCGCCCCTCGGGGTCGACCTGCACGGTCTGACGTCCGGCGGCGTCGTATTCGGCGGTGGTGGTACGACCCAACGGGTCGGTCTCCGCGATGCAACGGTTGTTGGCGTCGAATTCGCGCCGGGTCACGCCGCCGTCGGGGTGGGTGATCGTTGTGCAACGGCCGTTGAGGTCGTAGTCGTAGGTGGTCCGTCCGCCGTTGCCGTCGATGGTGGCGACCAGTTGCCCGGCGGCGTCGTAACTGAAGCGGCGGCGACCATTGGCCGGGTCACGCGACTCGATGACACGCGAACAGGCGTCGTAGGCGTAGGTGAAGGTGCCGACCCCGGGGATCCGCCGGGCCAGCAGCCGGCCACACTCGTCATAGCGGGACGTGGCGACGTCGCCGGTGGGCGAGATCTGCTCGACCACCCGGCCGTCGGCGTCGTAGACATACCGGGTGGTGGCACCGGTGGGGTCGGTGACGGTCGTCAGGCGACCGCAGGAGTCGTAGGTGTGGCCGATCTCCGCACCCGACGGCAGGATCTGGGTGACCACCCGTCCACCGGCGTCGCGCTCGATCCGGGTCAGGGCTCCGGACGGGTCGACGACCTCCACGGGCCGACCACACCGGTCGTAGCGGGTCAGGACGGTGGAGCCGTCGGGCTGCACCTCGCCGACCAGCCGCCCGAGGCGGTCGACCTCGGCACCGGAACTGGCGACTCCGTCGGTCGAGACGACCCGGCCGGTGCCGGGATCGGTCGAGATCTCCGTCCGCACCCCGGTGGGGTCACTGATCGTGGTGGGGGCCCCGACGATGTCGTAGTCCGCGGTGACGGTGCCGCCGCCGGGGTTGGTGATCTCCCGGACACGGGACAGCGCGTCGTGGGTGAATGCCCAGCCGCTCCCGTCCGGCAACCGCACCTCACTGAGGTTCCCCAGGTCGTCATAGCTGCGCGAGACGACCCGCCCCAACGGGTCGACCGAGCGGGTCTCGTCGCCGGTCGCCGAGTCGCGCTCGATCACGGTGCGAGCACCGGCCGGGTCGATGACCGCAGTCATCCGGCCGCCGGTCGTGTATTCGTAGGTCCACCTGGCGCCGTCCGGGTCGATGCGCGCGGACAGCAGACCGTTGGACTCGTCATAGGTGAAACCGGTGCGTGCCCCGGACGGGGTGATCGCAGTCGTCACCCGGCCGACACCGTCGCGTTCGAGTCTCGCGGCGTTGCCCTCGGCATCGATGGTCGCCACCAGGTCGCCGTGGTCGTCGTGCTCGAAATGCACCACGACGCCGGTGGGGTCCACGACCTGCTGCAACAGACCCTGCGACCAGACCATCTCGGTGCGACCGCCCTCGGGGTCGTGGACCACCGAGGGGTTGCGTTCGTCGCCGGAGTACTCATAGGCGGTCACCGACACGCTCGCGTCATCGTCGTCCAGGGGTCCGCCGGACGCCACATCGACGCGTACGACCCGGTCGGCGTCGTCATAGGCATAGACGAAGTCGGCGCCCGAGGGCAGCACCTGACGGATCTTGCGTCCGCGCTGGTCGTACTCGGTGACCGTGGTCGATCCGTCACGCTCGGTGGCCAGCACCGGAGAGCCGTGGGCGTCGTAGGCGAACGAGGCGCGCTGTTCATCAGCATCGACGACACCGACCAGACGGCCGGCGTCATCCGCGATCCAGGTGTTGGAGCGCTCACCGTTCTCGTCGGAGACCACCGTGATCTGGCCCGGAAGGTAGACGAACCGCGTCGTCCTGCCGTGGGGGGAGCGCTGCCGCACCACCCGGCCCCACTCGTCGTAGGTGTTCTCCGCCTCGACGACACCATCGGCGTCGATCACCGCAGAGATCAGGTCGTCGTCGTTCCAGCGGTAGGCGCGGGTGCCGAGCGGCCCGTGCGCGGCGACCAGTCGGCCGGACTCGTCCTAGGAGTAATCGACACGGCGCCCGTCGGAGGCCCGGAGCGCGACCACGCGTGCGGTGCCGGCGGCCACACCCCATTCGAGGTGAAGTGAGCGGCCGCGCGCATGCGTCAGCCCGGTGAGCCGGTCGCCGTCCTCGGCCTGCTCCCACTCCAACGTGACCCGGGTGCCCGGGCCGTGGTCGACCCACAGAGGGCGGCCGGACTCGGTGAATCCCCAGCGGGTGCCCTGGTTGTCACGCGCCACGAGCGCAGCACCATCAGCGTCATCGCCGGCCTGGACACGCGCGAGCCACTGCGATTCGCCGATCGCCCGATCCCAGCCGTCACCGAGGCGGGGGAACGTCAACTGACGACCATCGGGTCCGGTGAAGTACGCGGCCTCGTCGTCGAAGGTCAGGCCCGTCTCGGTCCACGAGGTCCACCCGGTCCCGAAGGCACCGGCGTTGCGGCTCAGCGAGTTGTAGGAGCGGTTCCAGGACAACTCCGCGGCCGCCTCGAGGAACTCCACATCCTGCTCGGTCTCGATGAAGTTCCCCGTCGAGGTGTTCACCGGGTCGTTGGAGTAACCCGTCGTCGGCGGGTGGCCCAGCGCCGAGGGCATCTGGATGACGAGATCCTCGCGGGTCTCGTCGACATGGGCGGCCTTGAGGGCAGCGTCGATCGCGGAGTTGGGCAGCGTGGACAACCCACCCTCACCACCGGCCTTCTCGAAGGCCGCAGCCACGGTGTTGGCCCACCGCACATCGTTGTCGTTCTCGGCGAGCCACTTGTGGAACCCGGAGAACACACCTGCGGCACTCAACGTGCCCCAGTGGCAGGTCGATTCGAAATGGGAGTACGCCGCCTTCGCGACCGTCGCCTTCGTGCTCAACGTGTGGTTGTCGGTCGCTGAGCCGTTCGCGAAGGAGCGCAGATTCGCCGGCCGCGCCGACGTGGTCCCGCTGCCGCCCGATGCCGAGCCCGGCTGTGGCGTCTTGCGCGGCTTCGGCGTCGGCTGCGGCGGGGAGTAGTGCGTCACCGGTGCCGGGTTGGGGATCGGGCAGTCGTCGCCGCCGGTGAGGCCGTCCCAGCCCTTCTCCAGCAGGCTGCGGTGATCGTGATGGTGCTTCCACTCGCGTGCCTTCACGCGGCGAGCCTGCTCGTCCTTCGCGTCCTTGCTCAGTTTGCGAGCGCCGGTCGCGGTGTGCCGCAACGCAGTGATCAACTCGTGGGCATCCGCCCGCCCGATGTGGGCGTTGGAATGGAAGAGCTTGCCGAAGTAGCCCTCGAAATCGGTCATCGCGGTGGTCACCAGCGACGAGCGCGAGGTCAGCTGGGACTCGATGACCGACGCCGCACCGTCACATGCGGTCGCCAGATCCGAGGCGGCCGCGAAGTTGAACGGCACGTCCTCGGTGATTCCGTGCATCGGGTCGGTCACTGAAATACCCCCTCGAGAAAGGACCTGGCTGGCCAGGAGCAGGTGTGGAGAATTCCGCCGACCACCTCCGGCGCGATGCGCTCGGAAGTGGTCGGCGTCGTCGAGGCGCCGAAGCGCTCCCGCTCAGGTCAGCTGCCGCCGCCGGCGGACATGATGTTGTGCGAGATAGTGTGCAACTGCTTGTGGAGGTCGTCGAGTTGCGTCTTCGCGCTGTCGAGAGCCTTGCGGGTCTCGGGCCAGGTGGTGTTGCGGAACTTCTCGGCCAGCGGGCCGTCCCAGACGTTGGAGTCCGACAGGGTCTTGCCCTGCGCATCCATCTGGGTGATCTGGTCCAGGAAGCCGCCGTTGATGATCGACTGGAGCTGCTGGATGGCCGTCTTGGCCTCCGGGGTGGAGAGAACACGAGACACGGGATAACCCCCTCGTCGAGGCACACGAAGTGCCGAACTGGATATTCGCCTCATGGAAACTACCCACGGATCCCGGACCTGAATCCTCCGACGCGTACCGAAATTCGTGACGGGCCACACTCGGGTCAGGGCGTCGCGAACTGCGCGAGCGCCGCGGCGCCGCTGACGCACAGATAACCGCGCCCGGTGGTCATCGCCGCGGTCGTACGACGGGGGATACTCACGCCGAGCAGTTCTCCGTCGTAGTCCACATTGGGCTGCAACAAGATGCCGCAACGGGACTTGCGGACCGTTGTCGTCCAGTGTCCGTAGAGGCTGCGCAGGTCGTCGGCACGCCCGACCGCGATGAGATGGAGGTGGGCGAGCTTCGCGGTGATCAGGCCGGCGAGCGCCTGATCGTTGTCGGCGAACTGCTCGGCGTCGTCGATGATCACCACGAGCCGTTGGTTGTGCACCCGCGCCGAGGCGACCATCGTCGAGATCTGGTCCTCCTCGAAGAATTTGTCCAGATCCGCGTCCCGCAGTGGGGAACGGCGTCCTCCGAGACCCCAGACCGCGATCGGGCTGCCGTCGTCGGCGGCGGCGTCGCGCAGGGTCCGGGCGAGGGTGAGTGCGACGGTCGACTTCCCGGAGCGGGCCGGTCCGGCGATCAGGACGTGCTCGCCCTCGAAGACCTCGAGCGCGGCGGGCTCGAGGTCGGATTCGCGCAGGCCCACGGGGAGCTGCCAGGGCTCGGTGTCGATGTGTGCGGTGCCGCCGACCTCATCGAGGGTCAGGCTCTTGGGAAGCTCACGCACCACCGACGGCTTGGGCTGCTCGACCGGGCAGGAGGCATAGATCCGTGCCACTGCCTCCTCGAGGCCGTTCGCCGGCCGGGCGACCTGCGCCTGCAACCGGGTCTCGGCCACGACGCACCGTCCCGGGATGGCGGGCGGGGCGGCACTGGCGGGGACGTTCGCGGTCGAGTAGTCGTAGGGATCGGCCAGCCGGAACAGCATCTTCTGGGTGGTGACCTCCTCGATCACCGACGGCACGGACTTGGCGCGCGTCGTTGTCGCTGCGGTCCAGATGCCGACGCTGGGGCCGTCGGTGTAACCGCGGTAGAGATCCTCGAGATGCGCCATCCCCTCGAAGTCGTCGAATTCGTCCTTCAGGGTCGCGAGACCGTCGATGAGCACGACGAGGCGTCGGTGGGGGTGTTTCGGGTCGGCCTTGCGGCGATCGACCTCCTTGCGGAGGAACTTCATCAACCGCACCTGTTGCTCGCGCGCCGACGAACCGGAGCCGACGTAGCCGATGCAGTGCGGGAGGCTGGCCAGCGGTGCGAGGTCGCGCGAGCCGAGGTCGAGCAGCAGCAGGTCGAGCTCGTCGGGCGGATACGCGGCGGCGAGGGTCAGCGCGATGCCGGCCAGCGCCGTGGTCTTGCCGCTGCCGGGGATGCCGAACAGGAGCAGGTTGCCACGAGACAGATCCCAGCCGGCGTTGAGCTGACGCTGGTGGTCCGGGTCGTCGGCGAGGGCGAATTCGACGACGTCGTCGACGAGCCGTCCCGGCCCGGTCTCGTCGCCCGGGGCGGCCAGGTCGAGCTCGGGACCGAGGGGCTCGGGCCACACGGGTCGGGCCGGGGCGAGCCCGGCATCGGCGTTGGCGGCAACGATCGCGTCGATGAGCAGATCGAGGTCGGTCGGAGCGTCGTCGTCGATCTCGGCGGCGGCAACAGCCTGGCCCTCCTGGCCGAAGACAACCGGCTGGGCGTCGATGAGTGCGGTGTGCTGGAGTTCCTGCTGACCCGTGACCAGGGCCGTCTGGACCGGTGAGATGTCGTCCTGACCGAGCTTGACGTATGCCCGCCCCCGCTGCCGTCGGTCGATCGCGGATGCGGCCGGCACACCGATCACGTTGACGGAGTCGTCGCGGCTCTGCACCCGCAGGGCCACGCGGAGGTTCGTGTTGGCGAGGATGTCGTCGTTGACCACGCCCGCGGGACGCTGCGTGGCCAGGATCATGTGGACGCCGAGCGTACGGCCGACGGCGGCGACGCTCACCAACGACGACAAGACATCGGGATACTCCTTGGCCAGCATGGCGAACTCGTCGACGACCAGGAGCAGTCGTGGCATCGGGGTGCTCGGCTTGGTGGCGAGATAGGCGTCGAGGTTGTCGACGCCCTCGCCGGCGTCGGCGAAGACCCGCTGGCGATAGCGCAGCTCGGCCTCGAGTGCGCGCAGGGCACGGTCGGCGAGCTGTTCGTCGAGGTTGCTCACCGTGCCGATCGTGTGCGGGAGGCGCTCGCACGTCGCGAACGCGGCACCGCCCTTGAAGTCGATCAGGATGAAGGTCAGGCGGGTCGGATCGTTGCGTGCGGCCAGGCCGGCGACCAGTGAGCGCAGGAATTCGCTCTTCCCTGAGCCGGTGGTGCCACCGACGAGGCCGTGCGGGCCGTCGTGGACGAGGTCGACCGAGAACGGCCCACTCTCACCCATGCCGATCGGGGCGGAGATGCCGTCGGCGTGCGCCCACAGGTCTCGGATCGCGTCCGCCCCGACCTCGTTGATGCCGAGCAGGGGAGTCAGCCGGACCAGTCCGGGCAGGGCGCCGCCGGGGACGACGAGTTCGGGATCGTCGAACCGGGCGAGATCGCGAGCGGTCCGGCGGGCGGACTCGACGCTGATCCCGGCGAGGGTCATCTCGTCGACGTGGGAGAGGTCGCCGGGCTGGGAGGCGTTCGCGGAGGCGTCGTCGCCGACCTTGACCACGACGGTGCACGAGGCGGGGAGCTGCTCCTCGGTTGCGGCGATGACGATCCCGGAGACCTTCGTACGCGACTCCTCCGCCGTGCCGGGCACCGACCGGTTGCGGCCCAGGAGGGAGCGCGCGGGTGCGTCGCGACCCTCGGTGAGGACGTCGGAGTCGAGGACCAGGAGCACGGCAGGGGTGGGGAAGTGCTCGAGCCCGTCACGCAGGGCATGCAGCAGCCCGACGCTGCGGTCGCGGCTCGCCGAGAGCCACTGGGCGTCGGCCTCGGCGCCGATCCGGCGTACGTGTGGCAGCCAGGTGGCCCACGACCACTCCTCGTCGCGACCGCGGTCGCAGAAGACGCCGACCGTGAGGTCGGCGGGACCACAGTGCACGGCAGCCTGGATCACCAGGCTGCGCGCGAGCGCGAGCGCGCCGGGCCGATCCCCGACGATGCCGACGACCCCGGCATCGGTGAGTTCGGCGATGACCGGTGCCGCCGGGAGGAGTGCGTCGTCGAGGAGATCGCGAACCCTGCCGTCGAGCCGGCTCTGATCCTGCGCGCTCACCGGTGGCTTCCACGGCACGTCACCGACACCGAGGTGGAGGGAGAGGAAGTCGTCGCTGCCCGGTCGTCGCTGCCACATCTGCGTCGTGGGCAGGGCCGCGCGGCGCATGACCACCGCCGGGTCCGGGGCGTCGGCTCGGCGTCGCGCCCGCGCCGCGGTCGCAGCCTTCGTCAGGTCGTCCTGCAGCGTGTCCAGCGCACGGCCGAACCGCTCCGTCTCCTCTGCGGAGTCGCGCTTGTGTCGACGTTTGCCGTCCCACCATGTCCCGACGGCCATGACCGGACTCATCAACGCGACGAGGGCGTAGGACATGCTGCCCGAGCTGATCACCATCACCATCGCGATCGCCAGGGGAGCGACCACCGTGATCAGACTGAATTTCCCTGCAGGGCTCGGGTCCTTGCGCTGGGGTGGCGTGATCGTGTCGGCCTCGCCGGGCCGGCCAGGACGTGGCGGCCGGTTGAAGGGGGCCGTGTGCGAGGCGGTCAGGTTGTGCAGGGAGCCCGGCCGGGGGGCGAGGTTCTCCGCGAGGTCGGGGCGGACCGTGAAGGCGGCGCCGCCCGCGATCACGGTGGTGTCCCCGGTGGCGAGGACGCCGTTGGCGGCGAGCTTCGCGCCGTCGACGTACGTGCCGTTCGTCGAGCCGGCGTCGTTGATGCGCGCACCTTTGCCCTCACGGGTGACGGTCACGTGGGTCCAGGAGAGGCTGGGCGAGTCGATCTGCAGGTCCGCCTGGGGGGAGCGCCCGATGACCAGCGGCCGGTCCAGCGGGACCGCGACGGTCACCCCGGCGTCCGGACCCCCCGACATGGAGACCGACCAGCCTTTGATCGGCTCGACGGCCGTGGACCGGGAGCCGCTGAGCACCGAGCCGTCGAGCAGGAGCAGGTCACGGACGAGTTCGTCGCCGCGATGCTCGGTGTCATCGACCCACCACACCTCATCGGGCGCCACGGGAACGCCGCTGCAGGACTCGACGAGGT
>DASVMH010000211.1:0-13179 GCA_036384455.1 Marmoricola sp.
ATCTTCCACGTCAACGGCGACGACCCCGAGGCATGCATCCGGGTCGCCCAACTCGCCTTCGAATACCGCCAGGCGTTCAAGAAGGACGTCGTCATCGACCTGATCTGCTACCGCCGCCGCGGTCACAACGAGGGCGACGACCCGTCGTACACACAGCCCTTGATGTACGACCTGATCGAGCAGAAGCGGTCCGTCCGCAAGCTCTACACCGAGTCGCTGATCGGCCGCGGGGACATCACCCTGGAGGAGGCCGAGCAGGTCCTCAAGGACTACCAGCAGCAGCTCGAGCGGGTCTTCACCGAGGTCCGTGAGGGCGAGACCAGCCCCGAGACGTGGACCACGGTGCCGGAATACCCCGCCAAGGCGTTCGGCGAGCAGAACACCGCCATCTCCCAGGAGATTATGAAGCAGATCTCCGATGCGCACGTCACCGTGCCCGACGGCTTCACGGTGCACCCCAAGGTGCTGCCGCAGTTGCAGCGACGGGCGACCGCGATCAACGAGGGCGGCATCGACTGGGGCGCCGGCGAGATCCTCGCCTTCGGCTCCCTGCTCATGGACGGCCGCCCGGTCCGGCTCTCCGGCCAGGACTCCCGACGGGGCACCTTCGTCTCGCGTTTCGCCACGATCATCGATCGGCACAACGCCGCCGAGTGGACGCCGCTGGCGAACCTGTCCGAGGAGCAGGGCCAGTTCTACGTCTACGACTCCCTGCTCAGTGAGTACGCCGCGCTCGGCTTCGAGTACGGCTACTCCGTCGCCCGTCCCGACGCCCTGGTGCTCTGGGAGGCGCAGTTCGGTGACTTCGTCAACGGCGCCCAGATCGTCATCGACGAATACATCACCTCCAGCAAGACCAAGTGGGGCCAGGCCTCCGGTGTCGTACTGCTCCTCCCGCACGGGTACGAAGGCCAGGGTCCCGACCACTCCTCGGCGCGGATCGAGCGCTTCTTGACCATGGCCGCCGACGAGGCGTTCGTGGTCGCTCAGCCCTCGACCCCCGCGAGCTACTTCCACCTCCTGCGCAAGCACGCCCTCGGCGAGCAGCACCGGCCGTTGATCGTCTTCACGCCGAAGTCGATGCTCAAGCGCAAGGACGCAGCCTCCCAGCCCGAGGACTTCACCGGCGGTGGCTTCCGCAACGTCATCGGCGACTCCGTCGACGCCGCCGCGGTCGACACCCTGCTGCTGTGCAGCGGGCGGATCACCTGGGACCTGATGGCCGAGCGCAAGAAGCGCCAGGCCGAGACCACGACCACGGCGATCGCGCGGATCGAACAGCTCTACCCCTGGCCGATCGAGTCCGTGCAGGCCGAGATCGACCGCTACCCGAACCTCAAGTCCGTGCGCTGGGTGCAGGACGAGCCGGGCAACATGGGTCCGTCGCCGTCGTTCCGGCTCAACCTCTTCCCGGGCCTCGACCGCTCGGTCGAGGTCATCTCGCGGGCCGACTCGACCTCGCCGGCGGTCGGCCAGCACTCCCGCCACGTCGAGGAGCAGAAGGCGGTCATCGAGCAGGCCTTCGCCCCCGCCGAGGGCTGAGCATGTATTTCACCGACCGCGGCATCGAGGAGCTCGAGAAGCGCCGGGGTGACGAGGAGGTCACCCTGGCCTGGCTCGCCGACCAGCTGCAGGCCTTCGTCGACACCCACCCGGAGTTCGAGACCGCCGTCGAGCGGCTGGCCACCTGGCTGGCCCGGCTCGATGACCCCGACGACGAGGACTAACGCGTCCGGCACCGGGCCGATGCAACCTCTGAGCGTCCTGCTTCCGTCATGGGGGGCAGGAGGCCCCAATGAGCACAACGTACGACCAGGAGTTCGTCGACTTCGTCACCGCTGAGCGGCCGGCACTCGAACGTGCCGCACGTCTGCTCACCGCCGGCGATCCGGATCGCGCCGAAGACGTCGTGCAGACGGCGCTCTACCGGCTCTATCGCCGATGGTCGAGAGTGCGCACCGCAGACCATGTGCGCGGATACGCGCGCACCACCCTCGTGCGTACCTATGTCGACTCCACGCGCGTCGGTTTCTGGAGACGGGAGCGTCCGACCGCCGATCTGCCCGACCAGCCGGTCGTGGACCGCGCACCCACGGACCCGGACACCCGTGCCGTCGTCCTGGGTGCGTTGCGCTCGTTGGGCGCACGACAACGGGCGGTCGTCGTGCTCCGACATTGGTACGACCTCGACGTCACCACCACCGCCCAGATCCTCGGATGTTCGGAAGGGACCGTGAAGTCCCAGACCGCACGCGCCCTCACACATCTGCGCGACACCCTCGAACCCCACCTCGACGCATTGGAGATCCACTGATGAACACCACGTTGAAGCAACTGCTCGAGATCGCCGGTGAGGACCCGGCGGCGCGTACCGGGTCGGCCGCCCACGACCTGGCCCTCGTCCGCGCCCGACTGCACCGGCGGCGTACCACGATCGCCGGCGCCACCACCGCCGCCGTCGTGGTGGCAGCCGGTGGCGCGTGGGGTGTCGCCGCCCTCACCTCGGGAACCACCACCCATCACCCGCAGGCGGACGGCGCGCCCTCTCCGGGCATCGCGCACTCGCCCACCCCCAAGCGCTCGGCGACGCCTCGCCCGCGGCCGGCTGCCCTGGTCGACCACACTCTGACCGCGTCGCCGTACACCTTCCCGAAGTCACCGAAGGGCTGGCACGTCCAGGCGGTGCGCGCATGGGGCGCGGTGATCGCCCCCGACGACGGGTCGACCTCGAAGGATCCTTCCGACTTCGAGGGCAAGATCCTCGTGAGCGCCAGCAAGGGACACGGCCCCTCCGGCGGCAAGGTGATCCGGTCCCACGGGCGCAGCTTCCACGTCACGATGAATGCCGGTGCCCACATGAGCCTGATCGAGGTCGCCCCCAAGCCCGGCGAGCCCGGCGACGACCTCATCGGCCAGTTCCCCCCGTCGCTGGGCTGGGACGCCCGGACGATGATCACCTTCCTCGATGCCGTCACCGTCAACGGCAGCGCCGCGCCCGTGACCGACTGAGCCACGCCCCGTCGAGGCGTCAGAGTTTCGGGGTCTCGGCGGGGCCGGAACGGGGATCACTAGGCTTCGAACCATGGCCCACGCACGGATCAAGGCGTACACACGCGACGGACTCAAGTTCGACGTCATCGATGAGGGACCCATCGACGGGGACGTGATCGTGCTGCTGCACGGCTTCCCGCAGATGAACACGTCCTGGAACAAGGTGGCCCCGCTGCTGCATGCGCAGGGATACCGGACGCTCGCGCCCAACCAGCGCGGCTACTCCCCCGGCGCTCGTCCGAAGGGCCGGCGTCCGTACGTCACCACCGAGCTGGTCAAGGACGTCGAGACGCTCATCGATCTCACCGGCGGGCCGGTGCACGTGGTCGGCCACGACTGGGGGGCCATGGTCGCGTGGGGCCTCGCCATGCTCAACGCCGACAAGGTGCGCACCCTGACAGCGGTGTCGGTGCCGCACCCGGCCGCCTTCATGAAGGCGATGCCCAAGGGCCAGCTCCTCGAGTCGTGGTACATGGCGATGTTCAACCTCCCCCGCCTGCCCGAGTGGCTGATGACCAACCCGAAGGCGGCGCACTACTTCCTCGACAAGTTCGGGATGAAGCCCGACGCACGCGCGGCGTACGAGCGCGACTTCGGCGACGGCGCGGCACTCAAGGGCGGCCTCGGCTGGTACCGCGCGCTCCCGTTCTCCGACCGCAAGCTGTTCGGCATGCGCGTCTCCGTGCCCACGACGTACGTCTGGAGCGACCGCGACCCCGCGCTGGGTCGCGTCGGCGCGGAGCTGTGCGAGCGGTACGTCACCGCGCCCTATCGCTTCATCGAGCTCAACGGCGTCAGCCACTGGATCCCCGACGAGGAGCCCGACGAGTTGGCCGCGGCGATCCTGGACCGTGTCGGCGCGGAGGTGCGGTCGTGAGCGACCAGACCTACCCGGCCGCCCCGTGGGACATGCATGGCCAACTGTGGCTGTCGCTGTTCCGCGTCGCCCATGCCGTCGACGAGTTGCGTCCCGCGGGCGTCTACGGCGTCGCACTCGTGCGCTACGAGGACCCCAGCCCGCTGACGTACGGCGAGCTCCTCGTCGCCCACACGGTCAAGAAGCCGGTCAAGGGCGTCACCATCACCGACATCTGGGTCGACTCCCCCGCCTCCGTGGCCGGTGGTCGCGAGCTGTGGGCGATCCCGAAGGGGCTGTGCGAATTCGACCATCGCGACCACGGCGGCCGGGTCGCACACACGGAGTGTTCGGTGACCATCGACGGCGCGCCGGTGTGCAGCGCCCGCTTCTCCGACGTCTCGCGGCTCGCGCCGCGGGTGCCGTTCAAGGGCCGTACCTGGCAGCCCGAGCTCACCGAGGGCCTCGGCGCGCACGACGGCGAGAAGACCGCGACCCTGACCGGCTCGTCGAGGACGCTGCCCGCGCGAGGGTCCTGGACGTTCGCCGCCGATGGCCCGCTGGCCTGGCTCAACGGTGCCCGTCAGCTCGGGTCGGCGCGGATGGCCGACTTCGAGATGAGTTTCGGCTGATCAGACTCCGCTGATCACTCGGGGTCGTCGGCACTCGCCTTGCGGGCGGCGTCACGGATCTCGAACACCTCGGTGGCCAGGCCACCGACTGCGCTCGCGACATCCTTGACCGCATTGGTGAGGATGTCGGCCACCTGACCCGCGGCACTCGCGGTGGCCTCAACGGTGTTCTGCACCGCGTCCTTGCGGATCTCGGCCTTGCTGAGTCGATCGGTCATGGCTCCAGTGTCCGTGGTCGGGGCGTACGCGGCAAGGTGACGGCCACCACGCACGTGGCCGGGTCAATGCCGCCACGTGCGGGCAATTGTCGGGTTGTGACACCGGATCTGCTGGAAACGGCGTCACAACCCGACAATTGCAGCGTTCGGGGGGCGCGGTCAGGCCGCGAGCGGAACCGTCTCCGCGACCGGCTCAGGGGCGGGCGCCTTCGAGCGGGTCGGCAGGGCGAAGCGGCAGATCTTCGCAGCAACACTCCACAACTGCTTGGAGAGCCGGCCGGTGTTGTACTGCAGGCCGTAGCGCTCGCAGATCTCCTGGATCTCCGGAGCCAGCTCGGGATAGCGCCGAGCCGGCAGGTCCGGGAACAGGTGGTGCTCGATCTGGTGCGACAGGTTGCCCGACATGATGTGGAACAGCTTGCCGCCGGTGATGTTGGCCGAGCCGAGGATCTGGCGGTAGTACCAGTGCCCACGGGATTCCTCGCCGTCTTCACCGTCCTGGCACTCCTCGATCGAGAAGCTCTCCGTGCCGGCCGGGAAGTGGCCGCAGAAGATGATGTTGAAGGCCCAGATGTTGCGGACCAGGTTGGCGACCGCGTTGCCCGCGAAGGTGAGCGGGAACAGCGGGCCGGTCAGCGCCGGGAAGAGCAGGTAGTCCTTGATCGCCTGCTTGCGGATCTTGCGCATGAGGCCGGGGTAGAGCGGCTTGTTGTCGGACAGCTTCCGGGTGCCGTTGACGATGTTCTCGACCTCGAGGTCGTGCAGCGCCACGCCCCACTCGAAGAAGACCATGAGCAGGAAGGCGTACAGAGGGTTGCCGAGGTAGTACGGGCGCCACTTCTGGCCCTCGTCCATGCGCAGGATCCCGTACCCGATGTCGCGGTCCTTGCCGAGGATGTTGGTGAAGGTGTGGTGGATGTAGTTGTGGGAGTACTTCCACTGCTCACCGGGGCACACGGTGTCCCAGTCGAACATGCGGGAGTTGAGGGCGGGGTCGCCCATCCAGTCGTACTGGCCGTGCATGACGTTGTGCCCGATCTCCATGTTGTCGAGGATCTTGGAGACGGACAGGCAGCCGACGGCGGGCAGCCAGCCGACGACGGGCAGGTACATCAGCAGTCGGCCGGCGACCTCGAACTTGCGCAGCTTCTTGAGGATGTCGCGGATGTACGCCGCGTCCTCCTCGCCGAGCTCGCCGATGACGCGCTGGCGGATGGCGTCGAGCTCCTCGCCGAAGGTCTTGAGCTCGTCGGGGCTGAGGTGGCAGATGGGGTCAGACATGGTGGTGGTCCTTTCGGGTCCGAGAGTGATCAGAGGTCGACGACGCAGTCGCCGACAGGGGCGGAGACGCAGATGCGGATGTCCTCGTCGGGCAGCGAGGACTCCTCGCCGGTGAGGACGTTGCGGACGGTGCCCTCACACTTGCGGGCGGTGCAGGAGAAGCAGATGCCCATGCGGCAGCCGAACTCCGGGGTGAGCCCCGCCGCCTCGGCCTGCTCGAGCAGGCTGGTGCCGTCGTTGGCGACGGTCTTGTCGGCCTTGGCGAAGCTGACCTCGCCGCCGGCCTCACCGGAGGCGGTACGCGGGGGCTTGAAGAACTCGAGGCGCAGGCGGCTCGACCCGTCGTACGCCGCCTCGACCAGCTCGACCATCGGGGCCGGCCCGCAGCACCAGGTGTCGGTGTTGCGGAAGTCCGGCACGATCTGGGCCAGCCGGATCGCGGAGAAGGTGTCGTCGCCGTAGAACAGGTGCACGTCGACGCCGTTGTCGGCAGCGGCGATCTGCTTCAGCTCCTCGGCGAAGATCTGGTCCTCGGGGCTGCGCGCGAAGTGCACGAAGCTGACCTTGCGGCCCGCGTGGCCGTCGTAGCCGTCACGCAACAGGGTGCGCACCATCGACATCGCCGGAGTGATCCCGGACCCGCCGGTGATGTAGAGCAGCCGGTTGACGACGGTCGGGGTCGCCGGGCTCTCGGTGAGGGTGAACTCCCCCTCGGCCTGACCCAGGTGCAGGATCTGTCCCGGCTTCGCGTCTCGGACCAGGAACTTCGACACCTGGCCCTCCTCATGGGCCCGGATGGTGAGCGTGAACCGCTCACCGGGAGCCGAAGCCGCCGAGGAGATCGAGAAGCAGCGGGTCAGCCGCTTCGCGCTCCCGGGGAGCTCGACGCCGACCTGGACGTACTGGCCGGCGCGGTGACCGCGCCAGGTCCGGGTCGGCTGCAGGGTCAGCGTGGCGACCTCGGCGCCCTCGCTGTCGGGGTTCTCCCGGTGGATGTCGACGATGCGTGCGCGCACCTCGGTGGCGGCCCACATCGGGTTCACCAGCTCGAGGTAACGGTCGACGGTGTGCGGTGTGGCCAGGGCGGCGAGTGTCTTCGAGGCCAGGACCCGCTCGGTGAGAGTGCGTTCGAGGACTGCCATCGTGGGCTCCTTCCAAAGTCTGAGAGTCGGACATTTTGAGTGTACGTCCGTTCACTGAGTACGATGCCAGCGCACTCTGGACAGCGTCAAGGAGGTGCCGACGTGACGGTCGACACGGTGAACAGCCGTACACCAGCGCGTACTCACTACGCTGTCCCCATGGCGGGCTCCCCAGGCACAGGCACCCGCGTCGAGCAGAAGGAGCGCACCCGGCGCGCGATCCTCGACGCGGCGCTGCGCCTCAGTGAGCAGGGCGGCGGGCTCTCCGGGCTCTCGTTGCGCCAGCTCGCCAAGGAGGTCGGCGTCGTCCCGACCGCCTTCTACCGGCACTTCGCCTCCATCGACGAGCTCGGGCTCGCGCTCGTGGAGGAGTCCTTCGAGTCGCTGCGGGCGATGATCCGCGACGTACGCCAGGGCAATCCCCAGCCCGCAGAGATCATCGAGCGCTCGGTCGACGTCCTCGCCGAGCACGTCGCCGCCAACCGCGGTCACTTCGCCTTCATCAGTCGTGAGCGCTACAGCGGCCCGCCGGTCGTCCGCGACGCGGTGGTCCGCCAACTGGAGCTCTTCGAGCGTGAGTTGGCCACGGACCTCGCCCGCATCCCTGCCCCGCACTGGTCGAGTGCGGACTTCCAGATCCTGGCCAACCTGATCGTCGGCGCGATGGTCAACACCGTCGTCGACCTCCTCGAGGCGAGTCCGAACGAACAGGCCCGGCTCCGCGCCCGGGCCGAACGGCAGCTGCGCATGGTCGTCGTCGGTGCGCTGCGGTGGCGCTCGGACTGGCAGGACTGAGCAGGCCTGGCAGGTCTGGCGGGCCTCAGCAGGCGTTGGCGAAGAACCCGATCGGGACGAGGTCCCCGGGCCCGCCCGCCCGGGCGCGTTTGAAGAGCGCCCGCACGGTCGCGCCGAAGGGCGCGGTGTAGGACGTGCTGCCCGAGCAGCCACCCTGTTCGTACCCGCCGATCACGCCGACGACCGCACCCGACTGGATCCAGGGGCCACCGCTGGTGCCGTCGACATAGCCGGCGCAGTCGAAGCTGGGGAAGCCCGAGGTCTCATACAGCCTGTCGGTGCAGGTGATCGGCTCACCACCCGATCCCATCGGGTAGCCGACGACGGTGACCGGTCTCCCGGCGACCGGGGAGCCCAGCCGACGTGCACCGACGACGTCCTCGATCTGCTTGCCGTCACGGGGCGCCATCTGCAGGAAGGCGACGTCTGCCGAGGCGGGATGACCCTTCTTCCACGCCGGATCGATGTAGATCCGGCGCACGGACCAGACGCCGTACGGCGCCACGTTGTCATGGAATCCCGGCGCGAACTCGATCGTGGCCCCGGTGCCGTAGACGCAATGGGCCGCCGTGACCACCAGGTCGTGCCCGGCCGAGTGCACGACGCTCGCCGAGCAGAAGTGCGGGATGTGCAGCTTCTCCGCGAGCCCGGCGACACTCGGGAAGAACACCGCGCCCACCGCTCGCACGGAGGTCACCGACGTGGCGGTCGGGGCGTCGGCGACCGCGGCCGGCGCACTCACGACGAGGGTCGCGGCCGCGGCGAGGGCGATCAACAGCCTGCGCACACCGACATTGTGGCCCATTCGATGGCGATCAGCGTCGTCCCGGCCGGATGACGACATCGGGCACGGTCGCGTCGCGGGACAGGTCGATGATCCTGACGATGGCATCGGCGACGGTCCCGGGCTCGATCCAATCGGTGGGGTCGTACGGACGCCCCTCCTGGCGGTGCACCTCCGCCTGCATGGGCGTGGCCGTCCGGCTCGGGAACACCGAGGTCACCCGGATGGACGGCTCCTCGGCGCGCAGAGCGTCCGCGAGCGCACGTAGGCCGAACTTGGACGTCGCGTACGCGGACCACGCGGGACTCACGGACAGGCCCGAGGTCGAGTTGACGAACACCACCGTCCCGGCGGAGGCGCGTACGGCCGGCAGCACCGCCCGGGTGAGCAGAGCCGGGGCGATCAGGTTGATCTCGATCTGGTGCCGCCAGGCCCGCTCGTCGAGCTCGGCCACCGCACCGAGCGTCACGGTGCCGGCCGCGTGGACGACCGAGTCGAGTCCGCCGGCGACATCGAGGCCGGCGATCGACCCGGTGTCAGTCAGGTCGGCGACGATCAACTCGGCATCGGGGAAGTCGGCCGCCCGTCCGGCATCGCGCACGAGCAGGACCAGGTCGTCACCCCGGTCACGCAGCCGTTCGGCCACCGCCCGGCCGATGCCCGACGTCGCCCCTGTGATCAGGTGCCGCAACGGTGCCCCTTCCCCTCGACCGGATCGAACGACGCCACGTTACCGAGGCTAGAGTTGCGGCCGTGCCGATGGACCGCTCTGACTTCCTGTATTCGCTGGTGGTCCCCGTCTTCAACAGCGAGCAGATCGTCGGTCGCACCATCGACACGATCGTCTCGACGTTCACCGAGGCGGGGCTGCGCTACCAGTTGGTGCTGGTCAACGACGGCAGTTCCGACGGCAGTTGGGACATCGTCGCCGAGCGGACCGAGGGGAATCCGCAGATCGTCGCGGTGAACCTGCTGCGCAACTACGGCCAGCACCATGCCAACCTCGCCGGGCTGCGCGAGACCACCGGCGACTTCGTGATCACCCTCGACGACGACCTGCAGAACCCTCCCGACCAGGCGCTGCTGCTCATCGACGAGGCGATGACCGGCAAGGACGTCGTCTTCGGGCGGTTCGAGACCAAGAAGGCATCGTTCGTACGCCGGCTCGGCAGCTCCGCCATCGGGATGATCAACCGGCGGGTGTTCGGCCAGCCGCCCGACCTGACCGTCTCCAACTTCCGGATCCTGAGACGCGACGTCGTCGAGCGGATCTGCGCATCGCGGACGGCGTACCCCTACATCACCGGCCAGGCGCTGCTCTACTCGAGCAACCGGGGCAACGTGACCGTGCGCCACGACGCCCGCCCGGTCGGCAAGAGCAACTACAGCCTGACCCGGATCCTGCGTCTGGTCTTCACCATCTTGTTCAGCTATTCGTCGTTCCCCCTGCGCGCGGCCGCCGGCGCGGGTTTCGTGGTCGCCATGCTGAGCTTCGTCTTCGGGGCGGCGTATTTCATCCGGCACCTCGTCACCGGCGGCGGGGTGCCCGGCTGGACCAGCCTGATCGTGTTGCTGGCCTTCTTCAACGGCGTCACGATCGCACTGTTGTCGATGCTGGGCGAATACGTCGTCCGCACCCTCAACACCGTGAGTTCGCACGAGACCTACCTGGTCCGCACCCGGATCGGGCCCGACCCCGGCGAGCGCGTGTGAGCCGACACCTCCTGGTGATCGGCGGTCAGCGCTGCGGCACCACGACGCTGCACGGACTGCTCGACGCACACCCCGAGATCGCGATGGCCAGGCCCGTGCGCCCCGAGCCGAAGGTGTTCTGCTCGGACGGGGCCACCGAGCGTGGCGTCGACTGGTATCGCGCCACCTACTTCGCGCACGCCACCGAGGGTCAACTGCTCGGCGACAAGAGCACCAGTTACATCGAGGACCCGCGAGCACCCGAACGCGCCGGCCGCATGCTCGGAACGCCGACCATCCTGGCGCTGCTGCGCGACCCGATCGATCGGGCCGTCTCCAACTGGCGCTTCAGCACCGACAACGGCTTCGAGTCCCGGCCGCTCGAGGTCGCACTCCGCGAGAACCTGACCAGGAGTGTCGCCTGGGACCCCTCGGCGACCTCGGTCTCACCCTTCGCGTACCTCGAGCGCGGCCGGTACGCCGACTACCTGACCCCGTGGCTGGACCGATTCCCCCGGACCAGTCAGGTGAGTTTCCTCGACGACCTGGTGGCCGGCACCGACGGGATCGCACGACTCTACGCCGCGATCGGGGTCGCCCCCGTCGACACCGGTGCCGTCCCCCGGCTCAACGGCAGCACCAGCCCGGCGGCGCAGCTGCCGGCCGAGCTGATCGGACAATTGCGCGACTATTACGCCCGAAGCGACGCGGACCTGGCCCGCCTCGTGGGTCGGACCCCGCCGTGGGCAACGTCTATCCGGAGCACGCCATGAGTGATCACACCCAGGACCGCACCGAGCCGGTCCCGTTCAACCGGCCGTCGCTCGAGGGCAACGAGTTGGACTACGTACGCCGGTCGATCGAGAGCGGACACACCGCCTCGGGAGGCCCCTTCTCGACGGCCGCGGCCCAGCTCCTGCAGGAGGAGACCGGGGCGGAGGAGGTGCTGCTCACGACGTCGTGCACGACGGCCCTGGAGCTGTCCGCGATGCTCTTGGACCTGACCCCGCACGACACCGTGGTGGTGCCGTCGTTCACCTTCACCGCGACGGCACTCGCCTACGCCCGACAAGGGGCGCGCCTCGTCTTCTGCGACATCGAGCCGGACACCCTCGGCCTGGATCCGCGGCACCTGGCCACCTTGCTGGACGACTCCGTGCGCGCCGTCATCGTGGTGCACTACGCCGGGGTCGCCTGCGACCTCGACGGCATCCGCGCGGTGCTCGCGGACCGGCCGGACATCGCCATGGTCGAGGACAACGCCCACGGGCTCTACGGACGCTGGCACGATCAGCCGCTGGGGAGCTTCGGCCGCTTCGCCACGCAGAGCTTCCACGAGACGAAGAACTTCGTGTCCGGCGAGGGCGGCGCGCTGGTCCTCAACGACGCCCGTGACGTCGACCGCGCCCGGATCCTCTACGAGAAGGGCACCGACCGGACCGCGTTCCTGCTCGGCCAGGTGGACAAGTACACCTGGCGCGACACCGGGTCCTCGTTCGCCATCTCGGACACGTTGGCGGCGTACCTCCTCGGTCAACTCGAACAGCGCGAGGTGATCCAGGCCAAGCGCCGCGCGCTCTACCACCGCTACCAGGACGCTCTCGCCCCGGAGGTCGACCGGCTCGGAGTGACCCTCGCACCCGACGTGCCCGGTCGCGAATCGGCGTGGCACATGTTCTACCTCCTGCTCGCGGACCGGACGCACCGCGATGCCGTCATCGCGCGTATGCGCGAGGACGGTGTGCAGACGGCGTTCCACTACGTCCCGCTGCACAGCTCCGAGGCCGGCCGCAGATTCTCCGACAGCTATCGCGAATGTCCGGTCACCGACGACGTGAGCGGGCGATTGCTTCGGCTGCCCTTCCACAACAACCTGACCGAGACCGAGTTCGAACGAACGGTCTCCTCGTTCCTGGAGGCGGCCGCCCGATGAGTGATCAGGGGTCCAGCTCGCTCTCGCAGCCCGACTACTGGTGGTACCGCGCCCGTTCCGAGCTGCTCCGGGTCGCCCTCGGGGACCATCTCGGCTCCCCGGACCTGGTCCTCGACGTGGGCAGCGCCGACGGTCCGAGCGTGGGTTGGGTGCGAGCGTCGCGCGGCCGGATCTGCCTCGACGTGGACCCGCGGGGGCTCTCGGCGGGCACCGGCATCTGCGGCTCCGCCGAGGCCGTACCGCTGCGTGACGAGAGCTTCGACGCGGTCGTCGCCTTCGACGTCATCGAGCACTGCACCGACCGCCCGCTCGCCCTTCGAGAGCTCGGCAGGGTGCTGCGTCCCGGCGGGCGTCTGCTCATCTCCGTGCCGGCGTACCGATGGGCGTGGAGCGATCACGACGTCCACGCCGGCCACCACACGCGCTACACGCGACCGCGGATCGTTGCCGAGTTGCGCACCGCCGGATTCGAGATCGACCGGGCGAGCTACGCGTTCACATCGACGTTCCCGCTCTTCGCCGCCGAACGACTCGCCCGCCGGATCAGGCCGAGGCGGACCGCCGAGGAACCGCGGGTGCCCCAGGTCGGTCCGACCGCCGACCGCATCCTGATGGCCCTGACCAGGCTGGACGCACGGATGTTGCGCCGCCGCGACCTCCCGTTCGGGTCATCGGTCCTCGTCGCGGCCCGCAAGCCGCAGGACTAGGTGTACCCGGCCATCAGGTTGGTGGCAGCCGGCTGACCGGTGGCTTGCCTCCAAGTGCGCTGTGACGGCGTTCAGTGTTGTAGTGCTC
>DASVMH010000212.1:0-2846 GCA_036384455.1 Marmoricola sp.
GTCTTGTGTCGGCGGCCATGAAATTCTGCCCGGAGACGGCCACGAAACTGCCCGCTGGCGGACATGAAACCTGCCCGGTGGCGGTCATGGGATCTGCCCGACGCGACGTCGTCTGCCTCACCGGCTCCGACGGTTGAGGCCCCTCCTCAGGTGCGATCGGCGGTGCTGAAGCGCCCGTCGCCCTGAGGAGGGACAACTTGAAGTCTGCCGAGGAGATCATGGAAATCCTGGATGCCTACGACCTGACAGGGTCGTTGCGTGATGCCGGCGAGCTGGCCGGATGCTCGCACCACACGGTCAAGCACTACGTGGACCGCCGTGCTGCCGGGGGTGAGCTGGACAAGGCCGTGACTCGGCCGCAGTTGATCGATGAGTACCTGCCCAAGGTCGAGGAGTGGGTCGAGCGGTCCAAGGGCAAGGTCCGTGCCGACAGAGCGCACGAGAAGCTGCTCGCGATGGGCTACAAGGGTTCGGAGCGCACCACCCGTCGTGCGGTCGCATCGGTGAAGAAGTCATACCGGTCAGGACATGTGCGGGTCCACCGGCCCTGGGTCACCGAGCCGGGGATGTGGCTGCAGTACGACTACGGCGACGGACCTGTCGTCGACGGCGTCAAGACGGTTCTGTTCGTGGCGTGGCTGGCGTGGTCGCGGTTCCGGGTCGTGATCGCGCTGCGCGATAAGACCATGCCGTCCGTGTTCGCCGCGCTGGACCAGACCTTCCGCCGGTTGGGTGGGGTGCCGACCTACGTGCTGACCGACAACGAGAAGACCGTCACGACCGAGCACATCGCCGGGATCCCGGTCCGCAACGGACAGCTCGTCACCTTCGCCGAGCACTACTCGGTCGTGGTCCACACCTGTGTGCCGGCGGATCCGGCGTCCAAGGGCGGCACCGAGTCGTCGGTGAAGATCAGCAAGGCCGACCTGGTGCCCAAGGACACCAACCTGCGTGAGGAGTACGCGTCGTTTAGCGAGCTCGAGGAGGCGTGTGAGGCGTTCTGTCAGAAGGTCAACACCCGGGCTCACCGGACCACGAAGCGGCCACCGGTCGAGATGTTGGCCGAAGAGCGGACACGGCTACACCCGGTCCCGACACAGCCGCACACAGTCGCGTTCGGCACCACCCGGGTAGTGCCGGGCAACACGCCGATGGTGATGTTCGAGTCCGGCCAGTACTCGGTGCCACACACCCTGCTCGGCGCCACGGTGTGGGTTCGTGCCCAAGGACTCGGCGACGGCGAGGAGGTCGTCATCGTTCACGTCGGCGAGGACGGACCCGCCGAGGTCGCCCGCCACGCGCGCGCGACGCCGGGCACGCCGAGGATCAACGACGAGCACTTCCCACCGCAGCCGGAAGGTCCGTTGAACCGGCAGCCGCGAGCGAAGAACCCAGCGGAAGCCGAGTTCCTCGACCTGGGCGAGGGCGCCCGCCTGTGGCTGGTCGAGGCCGCTGCGGCGGGCACGCCGCGGATGAGGGTCAAGATGGCCGAAGCCCTCAGCCTGGCCAAGCTGTTCGACCCCGTCGAGGTCGACTGGGCACTCGGCCACGCCGCCGTCCACGGCCGGTTCGCCGAGGCCGATCTGTCCTCGATCCTCGACCACCACGCCCGGCAACCCGCTGTTGGCGAGCACCGTGCCGGCGAAGAACGGTCGCTGACCCAGGGCACCGCCGGATGGGCACGTCTCGGCCAGCACGACAGCCAGCACGACAGCCGCGAGGGGAACGAGGTGACCCGATGACGACCAAGACCACCACACCATCGATGGCGTCCGCGCCGCCGTTGCCGGCCGAGTTGGAGGACCTCTTGCGGCGGCTTCGGCTGCCCCACATCCGTCGCCACGCACCGGAGGTCGTCGCGACCGCGAAGGCCCAACGCTGGGAGCCCGCCGAGGTGCTCAAGGCTCTGTTCGCCGAGGAGGTCGCCGGAAGGGAACGCTCCGCACTGGCCACCCGCAGGGCGGCTGCGGGGTTCCCGACCGGGAAGACGTTCGATGCGTGGCAGCCCGAGGCATCCTCGATCCCGGCACCGACCCAGCAGGCACTCCGCACCCTGGAATGGGTCCACCGTCGGGAAAACCTCGTCGTGTGCGGGCCGTCGGGGACCGGGAAGACGTTCCTACTGGAGGCACTCGGTCACCAAGCCGTCGAGGCCGGGTTGAAGGTCGCCTGGTTCACCCTGGAAGACCTCGGGGTCCTGCTGCGCCGCCATCGTGCCGACGACACGGTGTCCAAGGCCATCGCCCGTGTGCTGCGCGCCGATCTCGTTGTCGTCGACGACATCGGCCTGTTGCCGGTCGCCCAGGATGCCGCCGAGGGGCTCTACCGGCTCGTCGACGCCGCCTACGAGAAGCGGTCGGTCGCGATCAGCTCGAACCTGCACCCGTCCGGGTTCGACGAGCTGATGCCCAAGACGCTGGCGACCGCCACCGTCGACCGGCTACTGCACCACGCCCACGTGTGCCAGACCAGCGGAGACTCCGTGCGACTTACCCAGGCACTCGCCGGCCGAGGGGTGAGTCCCTTGAGCTGAGTGCTCTGGTCGGTGGTGGCCGCAAGCCCACTGGGCAGATCCCATGGCCACCACCGGGCAGTTCTCGTGACCGTCAGCGGGCAGGTCTCACGACCGCCCCTGGGCAGTTCCTACTGTCCCTTGACATACGACCACCCCGGGACCCGCCGAAGATGTTTGATTCGCCGCAGATCTCTATGGCAAAGTCAGAAACACGTCACCCGGATCGCCAGTGGCGCGATCCACGCCTCGGCAGCCGACCCATCCGCAGCAGATCCGCCAGTTCGGTGCCGTCCCGGACATCGTTCTTGACTCGCCGGTACTTGAACGCCTT
>DASVMH010000213.1:0-2410 GCA_036384455.1 Marmoricola sp.
GCCGAGGCCGAGCGCTGGCTCTCGGCCAACCTCGCCTATGACCCCGAGGACTGAGCCTGCGGCCGTCCTCTGGGACTTCGACGGCACCCTGGTCGACACCGAGCCGTACTGGATCGCGACCGAGGTCGAGCTGATCGGGGAGTACGGCGGCAGTTGGTCCCACGAGCAGGGGCTGCAGTTGGTCGGCAACGACCTGCTCGTCTCGGGCCGGATGATCATCGAGCAGACCGGCATCCCACTGACCCCGGAGGAGGTCGTGGACCGGTTGCTCGACGGCGTGGTCGCGCACATCCGTCAGGAGATCCCGTGGCGGCCGGGCGTACGCGATCTGCTCGCCGATCTGGCCCGGCGGGGCGTGCCGTGCGGGCTGGTGACCATGTCGTACCCGCGCTTCATCGCGCCCGTGCTGGAGGCCCTGCCCGACGACACCTTCGCGTGCATCGTCACCGGGGACCAGGTCAGCGTGGGCAAGCCCGACCCCGAGGCGTACCTCCGCGCGGCCGATCTGCTCGGACTGGTGCCGGGGGAGTGCGTGGCGATCGAGGACTCACTGCCGGGCGCCACCTCCGCGGCGGAGGCCGGCTGTCGCGTGGTCGTGGTGCCCGCACACGTCCCCGTTGTCGACAACCCCGCGTGGACCGTCCTGACCGAACTCCCCGCCACAGCCGCTGACCTGGCGGGAGCGGCGCCGATCGCGTAGGGCCCGCCCGGCCCTAGACGTGTTGCCCGGCCAACTCCTTCGCGATCAGGTCCGCGACGGCGACCTGCTCGCGTGGCAGCGGGTGGTAGGCGATCGCGTCCGATGTGTCTGAGCCGCCGTTGACCCACGGGTCGCTGGAGCAGACGTCATGGCCCGCACTGGGCTTCCACAGGTCGATGAAGTCGGAGCCCGTCGCGGCTGCTGCATCACGCAGGTCGTCGTCGAGGCGCTTGATCACTCCGTTCACGAACGGGTAGTCGCCTGCTGCGAACGGCAGCGCACTGCATGTTCCTTCGCTCGGGGCCAGTCGCGGGTAGTCGATCAGGATCACGCGTCCGTGCGGCGTGAGGCGGTGTGCCTGCACGAGGACGTCCCGGACGGCGTCGTCGGCCGCGTCCGCCAGGTCGTTGAAGGTCGTTGTCGCGGCGTCGTTGCGGTCCTCGCAGGGGTGACCGCTCGGGTCGTCCGAGCGCACCGAGGCGCAGCCGCTCGTGAGTCCTCCGAACAGGCCACCCTGGTTGACGCCGAGGGTGACGGTGACCAGGTTCGTGTGGTCGTCGAGGGCCTTGAACTGTGGAGGCGTCGACCCGCGCTGGGAATCTGCGGTGTTCGCAGGCGTGGCGCCCGTGCATGTGACGTCGTCGAGGTGCGTGATCCCGAGCTTGGTGGCGAGCAGATGGGCGTAGTCGTGGTCGGAGCGTCGGCAACCGCCGTCCTCGGAGGTGCTCGGCACCCCCGGGGCTGCCGCGTAGGAGTCCCCCGCCGCGAGGTAGCGCCATTGGGCCGGGTCACCGGACGCGCTCGTGGTCTTGTGGCTGGCCTTCGAGTGGCAGGTGGTGCTCTTCTTGCAGCTCTTACGACGGTGTCGGTGGCGTCCGGCGGCTGCGGTGCGCTGTAGGTGTTCCTGACTGTGGCGCGCCTTCACGAGCGCGAAGCCCGTGACGGCGACCGCAACAACCACCAGGACCGCGAAGACGCGGGTCGGCGTCGGATTGCCACGCATGAGACTCCCCCTTCCCGCAGATTCGGCCAAGAATCGTACGAACGGGATGAAGCGTACGAACGTCCCAGCGGCGGTGGACCGCGTCTCTCAGTGTGGATGGCGAGCGTGCGGACTACCGTCGCTGCACGTCGCGCCGTCCCTCCCGACTAGGCTTGAGTCGTGGCAGGTGACGAGGAGGGACGCGACCCCGATGAGCCGCGCGAGCATCCTCCGGGCACGTTCAAGGTCGGCTCGGTCGGCGGCATCGACGTCCTCGTGCGCAGTTCCTGGGTCTTCTTCGCCATCGTGCTGGCCTATCTCTTCGGCCCACAGGTCGACCACGTGCAGCCCGGCCTCGGCGGCTGGAAGTACGTCGCCGGCCTCGCCTTCGCGGTGCTGCTCTACCTGACCGTGCTGCTCCACGAGATGTCCCACGCCCTGATGGCCAAGCGCTACGGCCTGCCGGTGCGATGGATCACCCTGAGCTTCCTCGGCGGTGCCACCACGATCGACGGCGAACCGCGTACGGCGGGGGAGCAGTTCAAGATCGCCGTCGTCGGCCCGCTGACCTCGATCGCCGTCGGCCTGGTCGCTCTCGGGCTCACCCAGGTCTTCGAGAGCGGCCTGCTCGGCCTGGTCGTCGACGGGATCGCGCTGGCCAACCTCGTCATCGGCGTGCTCAACCTGGTGCCCGGTCTGCCGCTCGACGGTGGCCGGGTGCTCCAGGC
>DASVMH010000214.1:0-6644 GCA_036384455.1 Marmoricola sp.
GGGTGGCTCGTTCGAGCCACTGTGGCCGGCGGCGTAGGAGATACCGCCGACGGCGATGAGGAGTGCGGTGAGGGCGGCAATCGAGACGAATCGCTTCATGGTGGGCTCCGCGGTAGTCGATCCTCAAATGTCGCATCGCCGGACTAGAGATCACATAGTCACTTCGGACTATTCAGGGTCGGGGTGTGGCAGCATGCCGGCCATGCGGAACCTGGTGCGCTCGCGTTCAAACGCCGTGCCGGAGGGGGCGGCGGACCCGTCCGTTACGCGCCCAGGAACGACGGACACCCCGACCCGGGCGAGGTCGTCTGGACGTGGGTGCCCTACGAGGAGGACGCGTCGCAGGGCAAGGACCGCCCGGTCCTGCTCCTCGGCGGTCAGGGACGGAACCTGCTCGGGCTGATGCTGACCAGCAAGGACCACGACCGTGACGCCGCCGACGAGGCTCGGTGGGGCCGGCATTGGATGGACGTCGGCACCGGCGGCTGGGACCGGCGACATCGACCGAGTGAGGTACGTCTCGACCGGTTGCTGCACATCGACGCGACGGCCGTACGCCGCGAGGGCGCGGCACTGGATCGGCCGACGTTCGACGCGGTGGTGGCGGCCGCACGCGAGTTCCACCCCGAACTCTGAGGAGCGCGTGGCATAGCCCCTTAGAGTTGGTCGGGTGAGCTCCCAAGTGACGGTGATCGTCCTGGCCGCCGGAGGCGGCACCCGGATGAAGTCCAAGACCGCGAAGGTGCTGCATCCGATCGCCGGCCGGAGCATGGTGGGGCACGTGCTCACTGCGGTGTCCGCACTCGAGCCGGCGACGGTCGTCGCCGTCGTCGGGCATCAACGCGAGCAGGTCACCCCCCACATCGAGGAAGCGCTCCCCGGCGTCGTCATCGCGGTCCAGGAGACGCAGGAGGGCACCGGCCACGCCGTACGCGTCGCGTGGGAGGCGCTGCCTGCCGACCGGCGCGCCGGCACCGTGCTGGTCGCCTATGCCGACACCCCGCTGCTCGAGGGTGACAGCCTGGCGGCATTCGTCGCCGAGCACGACGCGAGCACGCACGCGGTCAGCATCCTGTCGGGCCGGGTCCGCGACCCGTTCGGCTACGGCCGGGTGATCCGCGACGACGCCGGTGACGTGACCGCGATCGTCGAGGAGAGGGACGCCACCGCGGAGCAGGTGCGGGTCGACGAGATCAACAGCGGCATCCTCGCCTTCGACGCGGGTTTCCTCGATTCGGCGCTGGGTCGGCTCGGCAACGACAACGCCAAGGGGGAGTACTACCTCACCGACACGGTCGCGATCGCCCGCGAGGACGGCCGGACGGTCGGGGCGTACCCGCTCGACGACGTGATGCAGACCGAGGGCGCCAACGACCGTGCCCAACTCGCCGTGCTGGCGGCGGAGAAGAACCGCCGGATCCTGCAGCGTTGGATGCGCGACGGGGTGACGATCATCGACCCGGCATCCACCTGGATCGACGTCGACGTGACGCTCGCGGAGGACGTGACCGTCCTGCCCGGCGTGCAACTGCTCGGCACCACCGCGGTCGCCGAGGACGCCGTGATCGGACCCGACTGCACCCTCAAGGACTGCGAGATCGGGGCCGGCGCGAAGGTTGTCCGTACGCATGGCGAACTGGCCGTCATCGGTCCGGACGCCAACGTCGGGCCGTTCAGCTACCTGCGGCCGGGCACCGAGTTGGGGGCCGGCGGCAAGATCGGCGCGTTCGTCGAGACCAAGAACGCCCAGATCGGCGACGGCGCCAAGGTGCCGCACCTGTCGTACGTCGGGGATGCCTCGATCGGTGAGGGCACCAACATCGGTGCGGGTGCGATCTTCGCCAACTACGACGGGGTGAACAAGAACCGCAGCACCGTCGGGCGGCAGGTGAAGACCGGCGTGCACAACAGCTTCGTGGCTCCCGTGAACATCGGCGATGGCGCGGCCACCGGCGCCGGAGCGGTCATCCGGAAGGACGTTCCGGCAGGTGCGCTGGCGGTGTCGAGCCCGGCCCAGCGGCACTACGACGAATGGGCGCAGCGGAAGCGGGCGGGGACCCCGCAGGCCGAGGCCGCGGAGGCCGCGACGGCGTGCGAGAATGGGGACGGCCCAGCAGCCGACCAGACTCCGGAGGAGTAGCCGTCTCGTGATCGGAATGAAGCGGACCACCGAGAAGAACCTCATGGTGTTCAGCGGCCGGGCCCATCCGGCACTCGCCGAGGCCGTTGCCCGCGAGTTGGGCACCGAACTGGTCCCCACCGAGGCGCGTGACTTCGCGAACACCGAGACCTACGTCCGCTACGAGGAATCGGTCCGTGGCTGCGATGCCTTCGTGATCCAGAGTCACACCGCGCCGATCAACGAGTGGATCATGGAGCACCTGATCATGGTCGACGCGCTCAAGCGCGCGTCGGCGAAGCGGATCACGGTGGTCACCCCGTTCTACGGGTACGCGCGGCAGGACAAGAAGTCCCGGGGCCGTGAGCCGATCACGGCCCGTCTCCTCGCGGACCTCTTCAAGACTGCCGGAGCCGACCGCGTGATCGCGGTCGACCTGCACACCGACCAGATCCAGGGCTTCTTCGACGGCCCGGTCGACCACCTGGTGGCGATGCCGATCCTGGCCAACCACGTGAAGGAGAAGTACGGCGACGAGCCACTCGCGGTCGTCTCGCCCGATGCCGGCCGGATCAAGGTCGCCGAGGCGTGGTCGAAGCGGCTCGGTGGTGCGCCCCTGGCGTTCATCCACAAGACCCGCGACGTCACCCGGCCCAACGAGAGTGTCGCCAACCGTGTGATCGGCAAGGTTGACGGCCGCACCTGCATCCTGGTCGACGACATGATCGACTCCGGCGGCACCATCTGCCACGCCGCTGAGGCCTTGATGAAGGACGGGGCCGGTTCGGTCGTCATCGCCGCCACCCACGGGATCCTGTCCGGTCCCGCCGTCGACCGGCTCAAGAACTCGGTCGCCCGCGAGGTGATCGTCACCGACACGCTCCCGATCAGCTCGGAGAAGCAGTTCGACAAGCTGACCACCCTCTCGATCGCGCCGCTGCTCTCGACCGCGATCCGGAATGTGTTCGAGGACGGCTCGGTCACTTCGATGTTCGACAACTGAGGAGTGAGCCGGAAGTAGGGGCGAGGTACGAGCCCCTGCTGGAGGCGAGCCCCGCAATGTTGTCGAAAAATAAATGCGACAACTGAGGAGTGAGGCCGAGTCAAAGTGGCGAGGTACGAGCCCCTGCTGGAGGCGAGCCCCGCAATGTTGTCGACAAAGGGCTCGACAACTGAGGAGTGAGGCGGAGTCTCCGGCGCGTACGCGGACTTCGGTGGGCCGCAGGCCGTACGGTCGAGGGGTCAACTTCCCCGGCGACCAGGAGTCCACCGTGTCCTCTCGGATCAGGCCCGCGATCACGCTCGCGCTGGGCGCGACCCTCGCCGTTGCGCTGACGGCGTGCGGCTCCGGCGACGACGTCAAGGGTGCGCCCGCAGCCTCGAACACGGCGACGAGTGCCAGCACATCACCCGCCCCGAACCAGGTTGCGAGCAGCGGACCGCAGGCGTGCAGCACTGCAGCACTCAACGGAAGCATGTCGGCGTTGAGCGGCGCCGCCGGCAGCATGTATTTCAAGGTCCTGCTGCGCAACACCGGCAGTGCGACGTGCACGATCGACGGCTTCGGAGGGCTGTCCTTCGTCGACGCCGACGGTCACCAGATCGGCGCTGCGGCCGTTCGAGACACCACAGCCGGCAGGGCCACGGTGGTGACCCTCGATCCGGGCGACTCCGCGGCCTCGCAGGTCCAGCTGGGCGAAGCTGCCAACTACCCGAAGGCCTCGTGTGCACCGACGCAGTCCGTGGCGTTGAAGGTCTACCCGCCGAACCAGACCCAGTCGTTGCAGATCCCGTACAAGGCGGACGCGTGCTCGTCGACGGCCGTCAAGCTCCTGCAGGTGCAGCCCTACCGGCTCAGTCGGTAGCGTCGGACGGGCGCGCGGAGCGTACGTTCCTCGCGATCTCGAGGTCGTCGAGTCGGTCATGCCACTGGCGCGCGAGCACGGTGGGCACCTCGCCGGATCGGAGCGTCGACCGGACCTGATCCCGCAGTGCCACCGCCGCGGCGTCGGGAAGCGGGAGCGTGGGGAACCCGTAGCCGATCACCTGGGCGAAGCCGGGACCGCGCCGTCTCGCCGGCTCGATCGAGGCCGCGGGGTAGCGGTGGAGGTACGGGTCGACGAGCTCGTGCTGTCCGGGCTGCCACAACCCCTCGGCGAGGGCGCGATACTCGCGGTTGGAGGTCGCGGGGTCGTGCATACGCTCCCAGGCGGCTGCTTTGGCTTCGCTGGACGGCTCGCTCGCCCGTGTGGTGAGCGCGGACAGCCTCGCCGCCTCGCGCCGGTCGAGTGCCGACTCGGCGGCGCATGCGTCAAGACCGGCGCCGAGGGCGGCGATGCGTTGCACGGCCCGCCACCGTGTGTCCGAGGTCAAGATGACGCGCTTGACGGCACCGTGGTCGAGCCACTCGGCGAGCGCGCGCGGGTCATCGGAGGTGGCGATGGCGACGAGGGCAGCGGTGACGGGCGCGGGCCCGTCGAGCAGTCGCGTCGCGATCTCATGGAGTGCGTGCTCGTTGGCCGCCAGGTCGGCGGTCGACGACCACGTCGCGACGGTGCGGGTCAACGTGATGAGCATGTGTTCCACGATCAGCGCATGACCCTCGGTGACCAGGTGTCGCTGCGCGAGGCGCAGGAGCGCGGGCACCGGCAGTGCCGCGGTGCGGGCGCGCTCCATCGCTGCGGACCACAACATCGAGCGGGTGAGCGGATCCTCGATCCGGCCGAGATGCGTCTCGACGAATTCCCAGCCGGGCGCATCCATCGCGTGCAGTGCGTACGCCTCCTCGTGGATGTCGGCGAGCACGGTCAGGCCCGCGAATGATTCGAGGGCCAGGTCCTCGCCTGCCAGGTCGACCGGTGCGGTGCGGGCCAGCCGACCGTCGTCGTCGAAGCCGCCGATCGTGAACCGGTGTGGCCGGGAGCCGGAGCGGTGCAGGCGCGGGGGCGCGCCGTGGTGGACCTCGATCGTGTCGGCACCGGTGGTGCGCAGCCAGGCGGCGGCCCAACCGCGTACGTCGCGGTCGGTGACGGAGGCGAGGCAGTCGAGGAAGTCGGCGAGGTCGGCGTTGCCGAAGGCGTACCGCTCCAGATAGACGTTGACGCCTGCGACGAAGTCGTCGTCGCCCAGCCACGCCACCAGTTGGCGGAGGACGGCTGCCCCCTTCGCGTAGGTGATCATGTCGAAATTGCCCAGGGCGGTCTCGACGTCGACGAGTGCCTCCGCGTCCTCGGCGATCGGATGCGTGGAGTGGCGCGCATCGGCGACGTACGCGCTCGGTTTGCGTCCGAGTGCGAACTCGACCCAGGCGCCGTCGTGGCCGGCGAGCGCCGCGACCTGGTAGCCCATGTAGTCGGCGAAGGACTCGTTGAGCCAGGAGTCCTGCCACCACCGCATCGTCGCCAGGTCGCCGAACCACATGTGCGCCATCTCGTGGGCGATCACGGTCGCGCGCAGCATCTGTTGCTGTGGGGTCGGGGTCGCGTCGGGCAGCAGCTCCTCGCGGAATGTCACGCAGCCCGGCTCCTCCATCGCGCCCCAGTTGAGACCGGGGACGAGGATCTGGTCGTAGGAGTCGAACGCGTACGGCGGCGTGAACGTCGAGGTGTAGTGGTCGAAGCAGCGCTCGGTGATGGTGCGCAACTCGTCGATGTCGCGATCGAGCTGACCGGCCAACGAGGCGCGCGCGTGCCAGCCGAAGGGGATCCCGGCGTGGTCCCACGTGTGGCTCGCCCACGGGCCGGCGCACACGACGAACAGGCTCGGACAGATCGGGGGAGTGGTCGCGAAGCTCCAGGTCCCGGCACCGTCGTGGTGGCCGATGCCGTTGGCGAGCACGGTCCATGCGGGATCGGCGACGACGGTGAGCGTGATCGGAGCTTTGAGGTCGAGTTGGTCGAAGCAGCAGAAGACCCGCGACGCCATGTCCATCCCGGTATAGGCGGACACGTACCGCTCGCCGTCGACCGGGTCCGTGAAGGTGTGCATCCCTTCTCCGGTCGTGGTGTACGGCGCCGTCACCGTGACCCGCAGCTCGTTCTCGGGCTGCAGTTCGCCGAGGTGGACCCGCCCCTCCGCGTACGCCGTGGCGGGGAGCTCGAGGCCGTTGAGGCCGCCCGAGAAGGAGTCGGCCCCGACGAATTCGGCGAAGGTCTCCTTCCCGGTGGATGCGAAGCGGACGACGACCGTGCTCGTGAACCGATCGAGGTCGGTCAGGTCGAGATGGACGTCGTACGACTGGACCGCCAGGGTGGCCGCGCGCGCACGCGCCTCGGTGAGTTTCAACGACACTCCAGCCACAGTACGGTCTCGGCCGCCCGATGCCGATTGGTCAATGCTGCAAGGGATTGGCTAGACTCTCCGGGTTGCCTCGGCGAGGGAGCTCCGATCGTGAAGTCGGCGATCGGACACAGTTCCGTGATCGACGCGGCCGGTCTGCAGAGCCATGCACCGTGCTGTCGCGTCGCGCGGTGCATGTGTTGTCTCCCGGCCCGGCAGCCACCAGCTTGCAGAACCAACCGAGGAG
>DASVMH010000215.1:0-23040 GCA_036384455.1 Marmoricola sp.
GAGAACGTCAACATGATCACCTGCGGGGGACAGGCCACGATCCCGATGGTGGCCGCCGTCTCGCGGGTCACGCCGGTGCCGTACGCCGAGATCGTGGCCAGCGTCGCCTCGCTGTCCGCAGGCCCGGGCACCCGGCAGAACATCGACGAGTTCACCCGGACGACGTCGCGTGGCGTGGAGACGATCGGTGGAGCCGAGCAGGGCAAGGCGATCATCATCCTCAACCCCGCCGAGCCTCCGATGATCATGCGCGACACGATCTTCTGCGCCGTCAGTCCCGATGCCGACCGCGACGCGATCTCCAACTCGGTGCACGTCATGGTCAAGGCGGTGCAGTCCTACGTCCCGGGCTACCGGCTGTTGCAGGAACCGCAGTTCGACGAGCCGTCGGCGGCGACCCGCAACAAGACGAAGGTGAGCATCTTCATCGAGGTGGAGGGTGCCGGCGACTTCCTGCCGCCCTACTCCGGCAACCTCGACATCATGACCGCCGCCGCCACCCGCGCGGGTGAGGGCATGGCGAAGCAGGCACAGGAGGCACGAGCATGAGCATTTCGGGACCCGCGGAGCTGAACCAGCTGAGCCGCACCTGGCGTGACACCGACCCGGCCTCGGACCTCGACATCCGGGTGACCGACACCTGTCTGCGCGACGGCTCGCACCACAAGCGGCACCAGTTCACCGTCGAGGAGGTGCGCTCGATCATCGGCGCCCTCGACGATGCCGGCGTACCGGTCCTCGAGGTGACCCACGGCGACGGCCTCGGCGGCTCGTCGTTCAACTACGGCTTCTCCAAGACCCCGGAGCAGGAGCTGATCAAGGTCGCGGCCGAGACCGCGAAGCGGGCCAAGATCGCCTTCCTGATGCTGCCCGGCGTCGGCACGAAGGACGACATCCGCGAGGCGCAGGGCAATGGCGGCTCGATCTGTCGGATCGCCACCCACTGCACCGAGGCGGACACCTCCGAGCAGCACTTCGGCCTGGCCCGTGAGCTCGGCCTGGAGACGGTCGGCTTCTTGATGATGAGCCACACCCAGCCGCCCGAGGTGCTCGCCCGGCAGGCCCGCATCATGGTGGACGCCGGCTGCCAGTGCGTCTACGTTGTCGACTCCGCCGGCGCGCTGATCCTCGAAGGTGTCTCGGACCGCGTCGCCGCGTTGGTCGCCGAGATCGGCTCCGAGGCGACCGTGGGCTTCCACGGTCACGAGAACCTCGACCTCGGTGCAGGCAACACCGTCATGGCCGTACGCGCGGGCGCGACCCAGATCGACGGCTCGGTGCGTCGCTTCGGCGCCGGTGCCGGCAACACCCCGCTCGACGCCTTCATCGGGATCTGCGACAAGCTCGGTTGGAAGACCGGCGTCGACTTCCTGAAGATCATCAACGCCTCGGAGGACGTGGTCCGCCCGGCGATGCCGGAGGAGTGCCGCCTCGACCGGATGACGATGATGATGGGCTACGCCGGGGTCTACTCGAGCTTCCTCAAGCACGCCGGCAACGCCGCCGAGCGCTACGGCGTCTCGGGCGCGGAGATCCTCGCCGAGGCCGGTCGCCGCAAGCTCATCGGCGGCCAGGAGGACCAGCTCATCGACATTGCGCTGCAGCTCAAGGCTGCGCAGGGGTAGTTCTCAACCCGCCATCCCGTGCTCCCAGTCGAGCTCGGGACGCTCGACGGCCACGGGCACTTCGTCGGGCACGATCGGGTGACGGAATCCGGTCGGCGTGGTGAAGATGTCGGCGTCCACGGAGAATCCGGGGGAGTGCTTGGCCTTGTGGTCGCGCTTGCAGGCGGGCTGAAGGTTGGTGGTACTGGTGGAACCTTCGGGCCACGGCACTCGGTGGTCGAGCTCGCACTCCACGGCGGGCCGGTCGCAGCCCGGGCGGTAGCAGCGTGGCCGTTCGGCCACCACGCGGCGCCAGATCGCTTCGGTGGGCTCGTAGGAGGTGGTGGAGAGCTCGACGGCCTGACCGGACGGGTCGGTGAGCAGCCGGTGCCACGTCGCGCCGGGCGTCGACGCGATGGATCGTGCGAGCGAGGCAGGGAGGACGGTGGTGCCGTTGAGGATGGCGGGAAGATCCGCACCGCCCATCACCGTCTCGACCGGAACGGTGAGGTTGATGATCGGGCGCGCGTACGCCGGCACTGGCAGGTCCTCGGTGCGTCCGATCAAGATGTCGAGCGCGATGTCCGCGGACAACTGGTCGAGCGTGCGCGCGTCGCCGTCGGCGCGCATCCGTTTCGCCGCGTGCCGGATGCGGTGGCGGGCCAGGATCACGTCGTCGACGCGCCCGTCGATGCTCAGCGTGCCGACGCCGCGGTCGTCCTCAAGGGTGCGCAGTGAACGCTCGGCGTACGCCTGCGCGAGCTCCTCCTCGCCCTTGGCGGACGCAAGGACGCGGCACTCGTAGTTGAGTTTGTTGCGCAGTTGCTTCAGCGTGCAGGTCACCATTGCCTCGCCGAGCTCTGGGTAGTCGCGGAGGTGTCGTTCCAAGAACGGCTCCAGCCGCTCGCCGAGGCGCTGCCACTGCTCCGGAGTGTCGAGGCGATGCCGGGCGAGGTCGGCGATGGTGATCGCCCGGAAGGGGTCGAGCTGTCCGCGTCGGCACAGCTCCCATACGAACGGGAGATGGGTGGAGAGGAAGAGCGCGATGTTGAGTTGCTGGCGGGCGCGGTTGTCGGACATCCCCCACAGGCAGGAGATCTCCAGCGCGGTCTGTTCCCTCGCGGTCAATGCGAAGTGGTCGTCGGGATCTCGCGGGCCGGTGGCTGCCTTGCGCCGGTGGAAGAACTCGATCATGCGTGCCCAGCGCCGGGCGTTGGCGCGGTTCTCCTCGACCGCGTCGGCCACGCCGCCAAGGAGCAGGTCGTGGTCGCTCAGCATCTCCGTGCTGAAACCCGTGATGGTGGCCTCGTCAGCGTCCATTCGTACCTCCCGAGAATGTTCTGTTCTGGGAACCACGCTATGGGTGAGCACCGACATTTCTTCCGCGCCGATTCAGCACGAGGATGTTGAAGTCAGCTCGGCACTACTGTGACCCGTATGGTCGCCGACGGCTCCGTGAACGCGGACGGTCCGCTCGATCTGCGTGACGATGACGGACACGAGCCGCTCCGTGTCCTGGACGTACCTCGTTCAGCGCGAGCCGAGAACCACGTCCTTCAACTCGGCCAGGGACTCGATCCGGTAGCGCGCCGCCGAGAAGTCCTGTGACGCCGTGAACTCGTTGTGCACGATGGCGCAGTCGATGCCGGCCGCCACCGCCGAACGCAGACCCCTCGCCGAGTCCTCGACTACCAACGCCTCTTCCGCGGTGGTCCTGAACCTCGCCAGCGCGGTCAGATACGGCTCCGGGTCGGGCTTGCTGCGCGCGTAGTCCTCGCGGACGAGGACGAAGTCCATGTAGGACGTGATCCGGCGGTCCTTGTGGATGAGTTCGAAGTCCGTCCGCTTCGACGTCGTCACGATGGCCATCCGGACGTACGGCGACAGCTCGGCAAGTGCGTCGAGGACGCCGTCGATCTCGATGGCCTCGGTCCGCAGGAACTCCTGGTAGTAGGCATCGCGAACCCCACGCTGCCGATCGATGGTCGCTTCATCGATGCCCGCTGCTCGTGCGTACGCCCAGGTGCCCGCCCCGTCGCTCATATTGCGGAGGTAGTCATCCCTGTCGAGCGTCACGCCGATCTCGGCGAGGGCACGCTCCCCGGCCTTGAAGTACCAGAACTCGGTGTCGACGAGGACACCGTCATGGTCGAAAAGGATGAAGTTCTTCACGTGATGTCCCGTGAAATGCTTTGGCGCCCGAGCCGCCTGCGTGTCACGGTTTCACCATGGCATCTCGAGCTGCGAACTTCTGTTTCGACGCGCACGACCCGTACGCCCAGACCCTGTGGTGGGCGCAGGTCCTCGACGACTTCGTGCTGACCGGCGAGGACGCGAAGGAGATGAAGCCCGAGGACGAGGAAGCAGGGTTGACGGGGCCGGACGGACGCTACCTGCTGTTCCTACGCGTCCCCGAGCCCAAGTCGGTCAAGAACCGCGCGCACATCTGCCTGCGGCCGACCGATCGGACCCGCGACGAAGAGGTGGAACGGCTGCTCGGCCTGGGCGCGACGATGGTCAACGACCTGCGGCAGCCCGATCGCGGCTGGGCGGTCCTCGCTGATCCCGAGGGGAACGAGTTCTGCGTGCTGATGCCCGACCGGCCGCCAGTTGCGGCCACGTAACATGTCCGGGTGGTCCTCGACACCCCCAGCTCGCTGCTGATCGCCGGGCGCTACCGACTCGAGCGCGAGATCGGGCGCGGCGGCATGGGGATCGTGTGGCTCGGCCATGACGTCGTGCTCGACCGGCAGGTCGCGCTGAAACGACTTGCCGCAGACGCCTCCGACCGGGAGGCGCGGATCGCGGCGCAGTTGCACCACCCGAACGTCGTCGCCGTCTACGACCTCGCCGACGACCCCCGCGAGGGTCGTTGGCTCGTGATGGAGCACGTCGACGGCCCCTCGTTGGCAGGTCTCGTGCGTGACGCCGGACCGCTGGCGCCCGAACGGGCCCGTCAGGTGCTCATCCAGGTCGCGGCCGCGTTGCGCGCGGCCCAGGCGGCCGGGATCACCCATCGCGACGTGAAGCCCTCCAACGTCCTCGTGGGCGCGGACGGGGTCGTCAAGCTCTCCGACTTCGGCATCGCACGAGCGAGCGGCGACGCCACCGTGACGCAGACAGGCATGATCGTCGGCTCACCGGCCTACGTCGCACCCGAGGTCGCCACCGGCCGGCACGCCGACCATGCCGCCGACGTGTGGTCCCTCGGCGCGACCGCGTACTTCCTGCTCACCGGCGCCTCGCCCTTCGAGCAGGCGGAGGGCAGCACCGCCCTGAGCACGCTCTACCGGATCGTCCACGAGGAGCCGCCGTCGCCCGATGCAGGTGGTCCACTGGCACCGTTGCTGCGTCATGCGATGGTCAAGGTCCCGGAGCAGCGATGGAGCATCGACCAGGTCGCGAGCTTCCTGCGGGACGGCACCGTCCCATCGCGCGGCACCCACGAGATGGCCTCGATCCCGGCCGCGCGTCCGATGGCACCGAGACGCAGCGGGCGGCGGGTGCTCGTCCTTGCGGCGGTGGTCGCGGTCGTCGCCGTCCTTGCCGTGCTCGGGTATCTCGCGCTGCATCGTCCGAGCCACAACACGGCCTCGCCGGCGTCTCCCAGCCACGTCAGCGGGCCGACGGCAGCGGGGATGAAGTCCTTCATCCGTTCGTATGTCACCACGGTCGCGGACAATCCCGCCGCGGCCTGGACGATGCTCACGCCGAAGTTCCAACGCGAGAGCGGCGGGTACGCCAAGTACGAAGCGTTCTGGGGACCCGCGACCAACGGCCGCGTCGTGTCGATCGAGGCGAACCCCGCCGACCTGACGGTGAGCTACCACCGCCATTTCGACTCGTTCCGCAACGGGCCGAGCCCGACGGTCCTGCAGTTGGTCTACGAGGACGGGCGGTATCTCATCGACGGCGAGACGAGCAAAGGCTTCGTGCCGGCCCACTGATCGCAGGCGTTGCGCCGCACATTCTTGACGGATGGGGCAGGATCGGGACATGCGCAGCACCATGCAGGAAGTTCCGCTCACCGTCCGGGCCATCGCCGAGCACGGCACCAGCGTGCACCCCGACTCGGAGGTCGTCACCGCGACACCGGACGGCACCCGACGCACGTCGTACGGCGAGCTCGCCGGCCGCATCGGCCAGTTGGCACACGGTCTGCGGAGCCTCGGCATCACCGGTGACGACCGGGTCGGCACCTTCCAATGGAACAACGCCGAGCACCTCGAGGCCTACCTGGCGATCCCGTCGATGGGCGCCGTGCTGCACACCCTGAACATCCGGCTCTTCCCGGAACAGCTCGTCTACATCGCCAACCACGCCGAGGACAAGGTCGTCATCGTCGATGACTCGTTGGTGCCGTTGCTGCTGCCGCAGCTGGACAAGATGACCACGGTCGCGCACGTCGTCGTCGCCGGCCCTGACGCTGCGGCCGCGGATCTCGACGGGCTCCGCGCGACGGGTAAGAACGTCGTCCTCTACGAAGATCTCCTCGGCGGTCAGCCGCAGTCGTTCGCCTGGCCCGACATCGACGAGCGGGACGCGGCCGCCATGTGTTACACGTCCGGGACGACCGGCAACCCGAAGGGCGTGGTCTACAGCCATCGCTCGTCCTGGCTGCACTCACTCTCGGCCTGCAGCGGCGCCGTCGCCGGACTCGACTTCCACGACCGGGTGCTCCCCATCGTGCCCATGTTCCATGCCAACGCCTGGGGGCTCGCGTACGCCGCTCTGATGAGCGGAGCCTCGTTGTGCATGCCGGACCGCTGGCTGCAGGCGGAGCCGCTGGTCCGGTTCATCCAGGAGTCGAAGCCGACCCTGAGCGGTGCCGTACCGACCGTCTGGAACGACGTGCTCGCGTACCTCGATGCACACCCCGAGGCCGACGTCTCCTCGTTGCGCCTGATCCTGTGTGGCGGCTCGGCCGTGCCCGTGTCACTCCAGAAGGCCCTCCAGGAGAGGCACAATCTCGAGATCAGGCAGGCGTGGGGGATGACCGAGACATCGCCGGTCGCGACGGCGGCCGGTGTCCCGCTCGGCGTCGAGGGCGAGGACGTGTGGCGTTACCGCGGGGGCCAGGGTCGGCTCCTGTGCGGGGTCGAGGGGCGCATCGTCGGCGACGACGGAGGCGCGCTCGCACGGGACGGCGTTGCCGTCGGCGAGGTCGAGGTGCGGGGCCCGTGGGTCACCGGGTCCTACTACAACTCCGACGATCCCGACGCCGCGGCGAAGTTCCACGACGGCTGGTTGCGTACGGGTGATGTGGGCACCCTCGATGCGCTCGGTTACATCCAGCTCACCGACCGCGCGAAGGATGTCATCAAGTCCGGCGGCGAGTGGATCTCGTCGGTCGACCTCGAGAACGCCCTGATGGCGCACCCCGACGTCGTCGAGGCCGCGGTTGTCGGCATCCCGGACGAGAAGTGGCAGGAGCGCCCGCTCGCCTCGGTCGTGCTCCGCGAGGGCGTCGAGCCGGACCCGGGCAACCTGCGCGAATTCCTGGCTCGCGATTTCGCCAAGTGGCAACTGCCGGACGCCTGGGCGTTCATCGATGCCGTCCCGAAGACCTCTGTGGGCAAATTCGACAAGAAGGTGCTGCGCAAGGAGTATTCCGACGGCCAACTCGAGGTGCGTTCGTCCTGAGCCAATCTTGACGAAACCCTGAGGTTGATCGGCGCTCCAGCAGCAGGTTGCTCGCCTACGTTCGTCACGTCCCGCCACGGAACGAGACGTGACGTTCTCCTAGAGTCGAGGAACCTGCCATGGACCGCAACCGCTCCCCGCGGCTCCGTCGTTGGTGCACCCTGCTCGTTCTCCCCCTTGCGTTCGCGTCGGTCGCCCTGGGAGCGGCTGACGCGAACGCTTCTGCGTCGGGTCTCGTTCGTGGCGGGATCTACGGTCACGGCGGGACTCCGTCCGCGAAGGTCCTCGTCTTCGATCACGCCTGGCACTACCAGCGCACCGTGAGCGCTCGGGACGGGATCTACTCCATCACCCTCGCCCCGGGGACGTACTGGCTGCAGGCGGTCGACCGACGCCCGGCGTACGACGTGAAGAAGTACGCGCCGGCCGACGTCAAGGTGGTCGTCCGGGCCGGACACACGACCGTGCACGACATCCACATGCATCGCGGCGCCGCGATCGTCGGCACCCTTTCCCGCGGGCACGGGAAGAATGGGTCCCGGGGTGCCTGGAGCAAGCTCGTGGCGGTGAGCGCCTCGGGCGAGGCGTTCTGGACCAAGTCCAACGGCAAGGGGCAGTTCGCCGTCGGTGGGCTGCCCGCGGGGAGCTACTCCGTCTACGCGTACGACCGCGGGCACACCTGGGTCGCGAGAAGCACCTGGGTGCCCAAGCTGACTGCGGGTGACATCGCTGATCGCCATATCGTGCTCGGTCACCATGGTGGCCGACTCCTCATCGACCTCTACGGAGGTGACCAGCACATCACCTCGCGCGTCACCGTCACCGTGGTCAGCCGCCGGACCGGCCAGTTCTGGAGCGCGGTCTCCGCGGCGAACGGCACGGTCACCTTCCCCGATCTGTCCCCGGGGCGCTACTCGATCTCCGTTCCCGGGGCGGGCGACTACCTGGCCCGTTCGGGCGACGTCTCCTACGGCGATGTCCGTGCGGGCCGGGCGGCGTTCGGAAGCTTCCGGCTCACCGAGCGGGGTGCGACCGTGAGCGGCCGGGTCGTCGATCGGGACCCCAAGACCCTGACCACCTATCCGATCTCGGGAGCGCAGGTGGTCCTCAAGGATGCAGCTGGGCGGGTCCTGGCCACTGCCACCACCGCCAAGGACGGCAGTTTCACCGCGGGAGGGCAACTGCTCAGCGCCTCCGGGGTGCGCGTCATCGTCAACCCGGCGGCCGACGGGGGCGGCTGGATGACCGGGGAGTCGTATTGCCGCTTCGTCACCGCCGATCCGGTGGTCGTCGAGCTCGTCCAGGGCGTCGACACAGGTGCGGGGCAGATCGTGTTGCCGCGCGCCGCCGGGCAATCCAATCCGCAATGCGCGGCACGGTGAGGGTCCGCGTGCGGAGACTCGGCGCGCTGACCGGCGCGACGATCGTCGGCGCGACGGTGTTGGCGGCCACCGCGTGCGCCGACCAGGCCCCGACCGCTCGCGTGCACCATGCGAACCCGTTCCGCAACGGACCGGTGCACCTCGAACCGGATCCGTCGGCGAGTGCCGCCGTGTTGGGCGCGACCGGAGCGGACAAGCGCATCCTGACCCGGTTCGCGAAGGTCCCGTCGGCGGTCTGGTTGACCCCGGAGGCATACCCGATCGGTCGCGTGGGCGAGCGCACCGCGGCGGTGGTGCGGCGAGCCGCTTCGCGCCACCAGACGCCGTTGTTCGTGGTGTACGGGATCCCGCACCGTGACTGCACCGCCGGCGCGTCCGCGGGGGGTCTCGACGCGCAGCGCTACCGCACCTGGGTGCGGGAGATCGCGGCCGCGACCGATCGTTGGACAGCGGTGGTCCTCGAACCCGATGCGCTGCCTGCGGCGGCTCAATGCCACATCAACGGTCTGGTCGGCTCGCGCGAGCGGCTGCTGAGCCGGGCGGTGCGCACTTTCGCGGCGCGTGGGACGGCCGTCTACCTCGATGCAGGGCACGCCCGGTGGCGCAGTCCGACCGTGATGGCGACGCTGCTGCGGCGCGCCGGCCTCGCCCATGCGCGGGGATTCTCCCTGAACGTCTCCAGTTTCGATGCGACCGCGTCGGAGAAGGCGTACGGGCGCCGGCTGCGGGCCCTCACCGGGGGCCACGCGCATTTCGTGATCGACACCGGCCGCAACGGCAACGGTGCGTCCGATCAGTGGTGCAACCCGCCGGGCAGGGCACTCGGGGCCACTCCGCACGCGGTGGGCCGCAACGGCCTCGATGCTCTCCTGCGCGTGCACCGTCGCGGTGAAGTGCAGGGTCACCCCCTGAGTACCGACCGCCATCGCGTGGATCCGCTGGTTGCGCAACTCGAAGGCGCCCTTCGGGGACGTGATCAGCATGCCGTCCTTGTTGGCGAGCGGCTCAGGGTCGAAGGTGATCTGCTTGGCCACCGCGTCGAGGTGATAGGGCGCCTGCGAGGAGTGTCCCGGACGCTTCGTCGTCGACGTCACGCGGATGTGGCTGAGCCACACCTTGCGCTTGGTGCGGAACGGGTCGCGCAGGCCGCGGTCGAGGTCGTAGACCGTGAGCGAGAACGAGAACACCTTGGTGCCCCGGGCGTACCAGAGGTTCGTACGAGGGGTCGCCTTGTTGGCGAACATCGTGAACACGTAGTCGAGGTTGTCCACGTTGATGTGCGACTGGAACGTGCCGTCACGGGTGAACTGCGAGGGGAAGATCTTCTGCGGGTCGCTCAGGGCGGCTGCCTTGTCGGAGGCGTGGTGCGTGGTGCCGGGCAGCGAACACCCAGTGAGGGCGAGGAGCATCAGGAGACCTGCGCCGAGGGCGATCAGGGTCCGGCGGGCGCATGGGATGGAGAACATCGAGATCACACCTTGAATCCGTGGTAGGGCCGCACGACGCGGAAGAACATGAAGAAGGTCTGGGCGGCCGTCACGAAGCCGAGGATCGGCCAGCCGACCGCGAGGACGGCCGACTTGGTGTCGACGTCGAGCTGCGTCCAGAGGAAGGATGCCGAGACCAGCACGACCACGACGGCGAGGATCGGGAAGAGGTAGCCGTGTCCGGAGCCGCGCTCGGCCCGTGCCTGGGCCGCCCAGTTGTCGGTCTGCACGCGTGAGGCGAACTTGAGCCAGGCACGTACGAAGTGGCCGAGCCGGATCCACATATAGACCTCCGCGGCCACCATGGTGAGTGCGAACCCATAGTCCTTGATGTTGGCGTTCTTCATCGAGCGCGCCACGCGGCCGTTGAGCAGGGTCGCGATGACCGGCGGCAGCAACCACCACCAGTAGAAGACGAAGGCGTGGAAGCTCAGGGCCGCAGAGAGCAGCACGATGAACATCAGCCGGGTGAAGCCGTTGGTGAGCATCGAGAAGTGCTCGAACCAGCGCAGCCGCAGGTTGGGGTGGAAGGGCTGGCCCTTGGTGTCGCCACGCTGTCCGGGCCACATGAGCTCGATCGCTCCGAAATTCCACTTCACCTGCTGGGCGTCCAGCGCACGCAGCGTCTTCATGCCGCCGACGTTCGCACGGGCCCGGGCGCTGATCTTGGTGAGATAGCCGGCGCTCTTGATCTGAAGGGACAGCAGCGAGTCCTCGACCTCGCTGTCCCGGACCCAGGGGCTGCGTTGGTGGGTCTGCTCCATCACCTTGCGCAGTGCGGCGACCTGGAAGATCGAGAACTGGCCGCCGAGCACCGCCATGTTGCGGCCCCGGAGGAGGTTCTGCATGTTGAACGCCGCGAACTGGGCGCGCTGGCCGGCGATGAGGAAGTTGCCCCAGAAGCCGCGGACGTCCGTGTCGTCGATGGAGTAGATCGCCGAGATGCCGCCGATCCGGTCGTCGCTCTCCATCTCGTCGACGAGCCACTGGATGGCGTGCGGGTCGGCGGTGGTGTCCCCGTCGACGCCGAGCAGGTAGTCGAAGCCCTCGACGAGCGAGAAGCCGTAGTTGAGCGCGCCGACCTTCTTGTCGGGGTTCTCACCGATGTCGTGGACGAACATCTCGGTCGACTCCTCGACGTCGCTGTGCCAGCGGGTGTGCAGCCCGGCATAGTGGCCGGCGATCTCGACGGTGTCGTCGGTCGTGTTGTTGACGATCACGTGGATGACGTCCGGCGGCCGAGTCTGCATGAGCAGGGAGTCGAGGACTGAGCTGATGCTCTCCGCCTCGTTGTACGCCGGGATGACGCAGCCGATCGAGGCACGCTGGACCATGTTCTCGCTGTCGGGGATCTCGACGCCCCGGAGGAGGTCGTCGACCACGAGTGGGTCGGCGCGGAGCTGCTCGGCGATGGACGCTCCGTGCGGTGAGGTCTTCATGGCACCACCGTGACGGACCAACCTTCACGCTCACCGCGGAAGTCGGTCAGTTCTTGCTCAGGTTTGCCTCAAGGTGGCCGCCACGACCGTCGCACCGCGCTCGTCGTCGCGCAGGACGCGCATCGACCAGCCCGATCGCCTCGCCACGTCACATAGGAGTGGGGCCTGGCTGGTGCTCGTCTCGGTGAGCAGGACACCATCGGGCGCGAGCCAGTCGGAGGCCTCCGCGAGCACCCGGCGCTGCACGCGGATGCCCTCAGGCCCTCCGTCGAGCGCCGTTCGTGGCTCGTGCTCGCGGGCCTCGGGGGGCATCGCCGCGATCGCTTCCGAGGGCACGTACGGAGTGTTCGCGATCAGGAGGTCCACGGTGCCTCTCAGGTCGCGGGGGAGCGGCGCGAAGAGGTCCCCGACGTACGCCTCCGTGACACCGTTGGCCCGGGCGTCAGCCACCGCGAGAGGGTCGAGGTCCGTGGCGACCAGCCGGATGCCGGCCCCGAGCTGCGCGCGGACGGCCAGCCCGAGTGCGCCGCACCCGCAACACAGGTCGAGCACCACGGCGCCGCCGATCCTGCCGGCGGTCTCCACGAGCAGTGCGCTGCGTTGACGCGGCACGAAGACACCGGGGGAGACCCGGTAACGCCGGCCGCAGAACTCCACGAAGCCGAGGAGATGTTCGAGCGGTTCACCCGCACACCGGCGACGCACCAACGCGGACAGATCCGCGGGGTCCGCGGATGCGACGAGCAGCGCGGCCTCCTCCTCGGCGAACACGCAGCCAGCCGCGCGGAGCTCCGCCACCACATCCATCCCCCCAGCATGACGTCTCGCGAGGTGCGACGACCGGGAGGGACTCACTGGAACAGGTTCTCGCGCAAAACGAGAACGTGTTCTAGTATTGACGAGAACCCAGAACATCGAGGAGGCACGATGACCCAGGCAGTGCTCGACGGAGTGCGCGACCTGCTGCCCACGCTGCGTGAGCGGGCGCCCGAGGCGGAGCGGCTCCGGGTGATCCCCGACGCCTCCATCAAGGAACTGGAGGCGACCGGCTTCTTCCGGATGCTCCAGCCCAAGCGGTTCGGTGGCTTCGAGGCCGACCCGATCGACTTCTACACCTGCGTGCGCGAGATCGCGAGCGCGTGCGGCTCGACCGGCTGGGTCTCCAGTGTCGTCGGGGTGCACCCGTGGCAGATCGCGTTGTTCCACGATGATGCCCAGCAGGCGGTCTGGGGCACCGACTCGACGACGCGGGTGAGTTCTTCGTACGCCCCGACCGGCAAGGCCACCGTCGTCGAAGGGGGCTACAACCTCTCCGGCAAGTGGTCGTTCTCGAGCGGCTGTGACCACGCCACCTGGGTGCTGCTCGGCGGCCTCGTCTTCAACGACGAGGGGCAGGTCGTCGACTTCAAGACGTTCCTCGTCCCGCGGGAGAAGTACCAGATCCTCGACGTGTGGAACGTCGTCGGCCTGCGGGGCACCGGTTCCAACGACATCGTGGTGGAGGAGACCTTCATCCCCGAGGAGTTCACGCTGTCGATGAGCGAGACCGGGCAGTGCCGCGGCCCCGGCCAGGAACAGAATCCGAGCGATCTCTACAAGCTTCCGTTCCACTCGATCTTCACCACGACGATCTGCACCCCGATCATCGGCATGGCCACCGGCGCGTACGCCGAGCACGTGGACATGCAACAGAAGCGGGTCCGTGCCGCCTACCTCGGCGAGAAGGCGTCCCTGGATCCCTTCGCCGCGGTCCGGATCGCGAAGGCGAGCTCGGAGATCGATGCGGCCTGGGCGCTCGCGATGAACAACATCCGCGAGGAGCAGGCCTGCGTCGCGAAGGGTGAGCCGATCCCGCTGGGCCTGCGGCTGAAGGTCCGCCGCGACCAGGTGCTCGGCACCCAGCGGGCCATCGACGCGATCGACGCTCTTTTCGAGGCATCGGGCGGTCGCGCCCTCGCGGAGGGCACCTACCTCCAGCGTGCCTGGCGCGACGCCCACGCCGGCCGGGTGCACGCCGCCAACGACCCGGAGCGGGCGCTGCAGATGTTCGGCGCGCACGAATTCGGCCACAAGATCGACCCCGGGATGTACTGATGACCCTGACCAGGGAGTCCACCCACCACAAGGCGTCCGTGAAGGGCATCGAGCTCAGCTACTACGAGGCCGGTGCCGCGACGGACGTCGGCGGCGGGCTGCCGCTCGTGCTGCTGCACGGCGGTGGTCCGGGCGTCTCGGCCTGGTCGAACTTCGGCAAGGCGTTCGAGCACTTCACGGGCAACTTCAGGGTGATCGCTCCGGACCAGCCGGGCTTCGGCTGGTCGGACAAGCCGCCGGTCGAGGGCAACTACTACCGGCACTCGGCCGACCACGTCGTGGCGCTGCTCGACGAGCTCGACATCGAGAAGGTGCACCTGCTCGGCAACAGCCTCGGCGGTGGCGTGTCGATGCGGTTGGCGCTGAGCTACCCGGATCGGGTCGGGCGGCTGGTGCTGATGGGGCCGGGTGGGCTGAGCCTCAACCTCTTCCACGCCGATCCGACCGAGGGCATCAAGCGGCTGATGGAGTTCTCCGGCAACCCGACGCGCGAGGCGCTGCGGGCGTTCGTCTCGACGATGGTGGTCAACCAGAAGCTGGTCACCGACGAGCTGATCGAGGAGCGCTTCGCCGACGCCACCGCCCCCGGTGCGCAGGAGGCGATGGCCGCGATGGGGTGGTCGTTCTACAACCCCGAGACCGCCGAGGACGGGATGCTCTGGCGCGAGGCGTACCAGCTGCAGCACGAGACGCTGCTGACCTGGGGCCGCGAGGACCGCGTCAACCCGCTCGACGGCGCGCTGGTCGCGCTCAAGACGATTCCCAACGCCCACCTGCATGTGTTCCCCAAGTGCGGGCACTGGGCCCAGATCGAGGCCGCGGAGGAGTTCGCCCAGGTGGCGACGGCGTTCCTCGCCCGATACGAGAACAGGCATGAGGAGAGCGCATGACGATCGAGGTCAGGTCCATGGGCTACATCCGGGTCGCCTCCACCGACCTGGACGCGTGGCGGACGTTCGCCGAGAAGGTGCTCGGTCTTGCTGCGACAAGGGGCCCTGACGAGAAGAACCTCTACTACCGGATCGACCAGGTCTCGGCGCGGGTGATGGTGTTCCCCTCGGACCGGGACGAGCTCTCGTGCGTGGGCTGGGAGCTGGCCGATCACCAGGCGCTCCAGGACGCCCGCGAGCATCTGCAGAAGGCCGGCGTCGCGTACGAGGACGGCACCGCCGAGGAGCTCGCCGAGCGCCGGGTGCAGGAGCTGATCCGCTTCACCGACCCGTGGGACAACGTCTTCGAACTCTTCCACGGCATCAGCTACGAGCGCCGTCCCGTCGTGCCGCCGTACGGTGCGCACTTCGTCACCGCCGACCAGGGCATGGGGCACATCGTGATCCCGGTGCTCGACGATGTCGAGGCGCTGCGGCTCTACACCGAAGTGCTCGGCTTCCGGCTGCGTGACTCGATGAGCATGCCGGGTGAATTCGTCGGCAAGGAGCCCGGCTCGAAGGTGTGGCTGCGGTTCCTGGGCGTCAACCCGCGCCACCACAGCCTGGCCTTCCTGCCGATGCCCAACGCAGCCAAGTGCGTGCACGTGATGCTCGAGGTCGACAAGCTCGACGACGTGGGCCGCGCCTTGGAGCGGGTCCGCAAGCACAAGGCGCCGCTGTCGGCCACCCTCGGCCGGCACATGAACGACGAGATGGTCTCGTTCTACGTGAAGTCGCCCGGCGGTTTCGACATCGAGTTCGGCTGCGAGGGCCTCCAGGTCGACGACGACCGGTGGGTGGCGCGCGAGTCGACCGCCGTCTCGTACTGGGGCCACGACTTCGGCGGCGGTCAGTAGGTCCGCGACAATGGCACATATGGCTGAAGTCCCGGAGGGCATGAACCCCGACGCTCAGGCGACCTGGCCGAGCGAGGAGTTGATCGAGTCCTGGCTCGGCCCGATGTACGACTTCCAGCTCCGGCCCGGCGAGGACATCGAGATCTCCGCCGACGATCCCGAGGCGATCGCGGCCGCCCGTCGGTTCCGCGACGTGCTGGGGCGGTTCGCCAGCGGGGTGACCGTGGTGACCACGATCAGCGACGACGCACCGGTGGGGATGACCTGCCAGTCGTTCTGCAGCGTCTCCCTCGAACCACCGCTGGTGCTCTTCAGCCCCGCGAAGACCTCGCGCGCGTGGCCCAGGATCCGGCAGTCGGGCCGGTTCTGCATCAACCTGCTCGCCGCGGACCAGGCGGACCTCTCCAACCAGATGGCCTCGCGCGGCAGCGACAAGTTCTCGGGCGTGGCCTGGAGTCCGTCACCACAGACCGGGTCGCCCGTTCTCGACGGCACCCTGGGCTACGTCGACTGCACGGTGCACGCGGTGTACGAGGCCGGTGACCACTACGTCGTGATCGGTGCGGTCAAGGAGCTTTTCAGCTCCGACGTGCCCGAACCGCTGCTCTTCTACCAGGGCCGGTACGGCCGTCCGGCACCAGCGGACGACTGATCGCGATTACTTGCCGGTAGCAACTATTCGGCGCCAAAACGGCGTGGCAGGCTGGCGCGCGCTCGGACGCTTGTGGTACTCCGGATTGCGGCATTCGTTCTATCGGGTGCCGAGGCTTCGGGGGGAGAGGGTGGTTCCGGGATGGCGACGACTGAGGTCGACAAGGTCACTGCGGCGGGGGACGACCCGCACCTCAAGAAGGAATTCGGCACCGTCGGGCTGCTGTTCGCCGCGATCGGATCGATCATCGGCTCCGGGTGGCTCTTCAGTTCGCTCGACGCCTCCAAGGAGGCCGGCCCGGCCGCGATCATCTCCTGGATCGCGGGCACGATCATGTTCCTCTTCATCGGCCTGAGCTACGCCGAGCTCGGGGTGATGTTCCCCCGCAGTGGCGGCGTCGCCCGCTACCCGCACTACGCCTGGGGGTCGTTCGCGAGCTACTCGATGGGCTGGGTGACCTGGCTCGCGTGTGCGGCGGTCGCGGCGGTCGAGGTGTCCGCGGTGTTGACCTACGCCACCTCCTATGTCGGCTGGCTCGAACGTGACAACGGCACCCTCACGGGCGCCGGTCTGGTCATCGCGATCTTGTTCATGGGTCTGTTCGTGCTGATCAACTACTTCGGGGTGCGATGGTTCTCCCGAATAAACAACCTGCTCGTCGGCTGGAAGCTCGTGATGATCGTGCTGGTGATCATCGCGGTCGCGGTCAGCTCGTTCCACGGAGGCAACTTCAATCTCAAGACGGCGGACGGCAACGGCTTCTCCCCGTACGGCACGAAGGCGATCTTCGAGGCCATCCCGGCCACCGGCATCGCGTTCTCGTTCCTCGGCTGGCGCCAGGGCATCGAGCTCGCCGGAGAGACGGACAACCCGAAGAAGAACGTCCCGCTGACCCTCATCGGCTCGATCCTGATCTGCGGTGTGCTCTACATCCTGCTGCAGATCGTCTTCATCGCCGCGCAGGACCCCGACAAGATCAGGCAGGGCGGCTGGGCGAATGTCGGCAAGCTGATCCAGACCGGCACCGATGCCGGCAACTTCAGCCCGCTGGCCACCCTGGCCACCGTGCTCGGGATGAGCTGGCTGGCCGGCCTGCTCTACGCCGATGCCTTCATCTCCCCTGGAGACACCGGCCTGATCTACACCAGCGTCACCGCCCGGATGTCCTACGCGATGGGCCGCAACCGCAACGCGCCGGCGATCCTGGCCAAGGTCAACGACAACGGCGTCCCGGTGCCGAGCCTGATCCTCGCGTGGATCGCGGGCTGCATCTTCTTCCTGCCGTTCCCGAGTTGGCAGGCGCTGGTGTCGGTGGTCACCTCGCTGACCGTGCTCTCGTTCGGCAGCGGCGCGATCGCCCTGTTGACCTTCCGCAAGCAGATCCCCGAGCAGGAGCGCCCCTACCGGCAGAAGGGCGTGTGGGTGATCGCTCCGCTGGCGCTGCTGGCGACCAACCTGATCATGTACTGGGCGGGCTGGGACCAGGTGTGGAAGATGATGATCGCCGTCCTCATCGGTTACGTCCTGCTCGCCGTCTTCCAGGTGGCGGACTCCAAGAAGCGGGCCCCGCAACTGGACTTCAAGCACGGCTGGTGGGTGCTGCTGTGGTTTGCGGGCATCACGCTGGTGAGCTACCTCGGCAGCTACTCCGGCGTCTCCGGCAAACTCGACGCGGGCGAAGCGAATTGGTACGGCTTCAACGGCGGCATCCTCGCCAACATCGTCCTGACCGCGATCATCCTCGCGGTGGCGTGGTACTGCCAGCTTCCCGGCGACCGCGTCCGCGCGATCCTCGAGGAGACGGACGGAGAGGGCGAGATGGGCGTCTGAGCCGCGCCGCGACTCGATATTCTGAGTCGCATGTGGCCGGACTCGCCGTGGTTGATCGACTCCGCGGACGGAGCGGCGGCTGCGGAGCCGTACGACGAGGAGTGGGCCGAGGAGACCCCGGCGCTCGTCGGGGACTTCTCCGAACGTCTGCTGCGGCGCTTCCTGCGGCTGTGTGAGAGCCCACGGACGCGCGAGCGGGTGCTGAGCATGGTCAAGGGTGCGGTCTCCACCGACGGGGGAGGTGCTCGGATGTACGGCCGGATCAATCGGATGCTGCTCCATCCGCTGGCCCGCGCCGCCGGCGTACACGCCTCGGCGACGAAGTGGGAGCTGGTCACCAGCCAGCTCGTCGGCCTGGCGATGATGCGCTACGTGCTGGAGGTCGAACCGATCGCCTCCGCGGACACCGAGGAGCTGATCGCGCAGTTCTCCCCGGCGATCCGGGCGGTCCTCACCGCTTCCTGATCGGGCTCAGTGCACCTTGTAGGTCTCCCGTGACACGGTGAAGCCGTGCCCGGCAGCGTCGGTGCAGGTGACCCCGGTGGTCTGCGAGGTGCACAAGATGTCGTGGAAGCGGGCGGACTGGCCGTACGCCAGGGTGACCTGGTGCGGCGCGCCGAAGACGGTGTCGCCGTGGCAGGTCAACCGCGCTTTCGCCTTGTCCATGAACACGGAGTCGCCGTACGCCAGGTGACAGTTGGCCGGTGTCGCGACGTGCCAGTCGGCATGGGCGAGGTCGCAGCGCACCCCTACCGGACCGGTGGAGAACAGGCAGCCGATGTTCTTGGACGGGCTGACGAACCCTGCGAGGGAGTATTGGGTGAGGTCGATGCTCGCCTTGGCGGGTGTGCTCGGCGCGGTGCTCGAAGGCGCGGTCGAGGGCGACTCGGGAGGGGCGCTCGAGGTCGCGGCGGTGGGCGATGGGGTCGGGCTCGCGGGCGCCGTGGAGGCCGGCGCGAGGGTGGCATCGGGACTGCTGTGCGGAGAACTTCCCCCGCAGCCGGCGAGACCACCGAGCGAGAGTGCGATGACAGCTGCCGAGACGACACGGGGAACTCGGGTCGCGACCATGCGCCGCAGCGTACGCCCCTCACCATTGGCGCGCCGAGACCCCAAAACTCTGACGGCTCAGAGCGGTGAGACCCCAAAACTCTGACGGAGGACGTCAGCCCAGGGCGGCGATCGCGTCCGCGATGGCGAGCGTCCGACGTGCGGACTCGACGTGGAGGTTCTCGACCATCTTGTTGTTGTAGGTCACCACGCCGCCGGTCGAGGACTCGAAGGCTTCGATGAGACCGCGCGCATCCGTGACGGCCTGCTCCGAGGGGGCGAAGCCGGTGTTCGCGGGCTCGACCTGACCGGGGTGGATCAGCGTCTTGCCGTCGAATCCGAACTGCCGACCCTGCTCGACCTCGGCGAGGAAGCCCTCGGCGTTCTTCACATCGTTGTAGACGCCGTCGAGGATCGCGATGCCCGCGGCACGCGCGGCAAGCACCGAGAGCGAGAGGGACGTGAGCAGCGGTGCCCGGCCGGGGACATGATCGGCGTAGAGCTCCTTGACGAGGTCGTTGGTGCCCATCACGAGGACGGCGAGCCGGTCGGAGGCCGCCGCGATCTCACGGGCGTTGAAGATCGCCTCGGGAGTCTCGACCATCGCCCACAAGCGGGTCCGCGACGGTGCACCGGCGGCCTCGATGGCGGCGACGAGGGATCGCACCTCGTCCGCAGTGTTGACCTTGGGGACGACGATCCCGTCAGGCCCGGCCTGTGCCGCGGCCACGATGTCGGCGTCGTGCCACTCGGTGCCGATGCCATTGACCCGGATGGTGAGTTCGCGGTTGCCGTACTCACCGCTGCGTACCGCAGCGGCAGCGGCCTCGCGCGCGGCGGGCTTGGCGTCGGGAGCGACCGCGTCCTCGAGGTCGAGGATCAGACCGTCGCACGGGATCGACTTCGCCTTCTCCAGTGCCCGCTCGTTGGAGCTGGGCATGTAGAGGACCGAGCGCCGCGGCCGAAACTGAAGCGCCGCGCTCATGCGTCGACACCCCGGTCGGGAATCGCGTCGTACATCGCCTTCAGGTCCGGGTCGATCGCGGCGAGCTGCTCGGCGAGCTCGACCATCACCTTGCACTGTTTGACCGACGCGTCGTCCTCCATCTTGCCGTCGATCATCACCGCGCCGGTGCCGTCGCCCATCGCGGCGATGACCTCCCGCGCGTGGGTGACCTCCTCGACGCTGGGGGAGAAGACCTTGTTGGCGATCTTGATCTGTGCCGGGTGCAGCGACCAGGCGCCTACGCAGCCGAGGACGAAGGCGTTGCGGAACTGGTCCTCGCAGCCGACCGTGTCCTTGATGTCGCCGAAGGGGCCCCAGTAGGGGAAGATCCCGTGCATCGCGCACGCGTCGACCATGCGCGCGATCGTGTAGTGGTAGACGTCCTGCTGGTAGATCGTGCGGTCCGCGTCGTACGCGAAGCCGCCGTCCTCGGTGCGGGGCGCGTCCTGGCGGACGAGGTATCCGGGGTGCGGTCCACCGACACGCGTGGTCTTCATCCGTCGGTCCGCGGCGAGGTCGGCCGGGCCGAGGGAGAGCCCCTGCATGCGCGGCGAAGCGCCACAGATCTCCTCGATGTTGGCGACGCCGCGGGCGGTCTCGAGGATCGCGTGGATCATCAGCGGCTTCGTGAGCCCGGCCTTGGCCTCGAGCTGGGCGAGCAGCCGGTCGACGTAGTTGATGTCCTCGGCACCCTGCACCTTCGGCACCATGATCACGTCGAGCTTGTCGCCGATCGCCGGAATGAGCGTGGTGAGGTCGTCGAGCACCCACGGGCTGTCGAGGGAGTTGATGCGCGTCCAGAACTGCGTGGGCCCGAAGTCGACCGTCTGCCCGATCTTGACCAGGCCCTCGCGGGCGATCTCCTTGTTCTCCGCCTTGATGGCGTCCTCGAGGTTGCCCAGCAGCACGTCGACGGTGCCGACCATGTCCGGCACTTTGGCAGCCATCTTCGGGTTTCCGGGGTCGAAGAAGTGGATCGCGCGGCTCGGCCGCGCCGGGATCTCGCGCAGCGGCGCAGGGGCGCCGACGGCGAGCGGGGCGAAGAAATCCTTGGCAGTACGCATGGGTCGGACTCTAACGGCGGCACCCGGCGGGCCGGTATGACCCATCCCACGATGGACACGCCGGTACGCCTACTCGGCCGCTACGTGCTTCCCCGGCCGATGCAGCGGACGCACCCACGTCGCGATGCCCTCGTCGAGTGCGAGCTCGCCGTCGCACTCGGCCGCTGCGTCCGGATCGTGCGTCGTCATCACCACGATCGCGCCCCGGTCGGCCTCAGCGCGCAGCGCGGCGATGACGCGGTTGCGGTTGCTCGCGTCGAGGTCGCTGGTGGGTTCATCGGCGAGCAGGACCCGTGCCCGTGCCGCGAACGCGCGTGCAAGTGCCACCCGCTGTTGCTGGCCACCGGAGAGCTCCTCGACGAGGTGGCTGCCCGACTCCTCGAGGCCGACCACCTCGAGCGCGGCATCGACCCGTGCCGGCAACTCGGCCGCGGCGACCCCGGATGCCGCGAGCGGTATCGACACGTTCTCCGCAGCGGTGAGGATCGCCGCCAGACCGTTTCCCTGGGGCACGACCACCACGCCGGCGGCCGCGGCACCTGTGCGATCGCACACTGCCTCGCCGTCGAAGATGATGCTGCCGGCCGTCGCTGCCTGCGCTCCGGCGAGCGCCCACAGCAGGGTCGTCTTCCCAGCTCCGCTCGGGCCGGTGACGGCGAGGAAGTCCCCGGCGCGGAGGTCGAGCCCGACCCCGTCCAGCGCCACGAGGTCGCCGTACGCGACCTGCAACCCCTCGACAGCAAGCGTGCTCATGGCGTCTCCTCCGATGCGGCGTCGGGGATGAGGACGTAGTGATCTCCCTCGCGATGCACACGCAGCAAGGTGCCGGGCGGGAGGTCTGCGATGGCATGCGACGGGAGCGGTACGAAGCCATCGGCGGTGACCACGGCGTACTCCTCGCCGCTGCGTCCCTCGCCACCGATCTTGCCGTCCCGGATGGTGACCGTGCGCGGCAGCCGTGTCGCCACTGCGGGGTTGTGCGTCACGAGGACCACGGTCGTCCCGTGCTCGGCGTTGATCGTCTCGATGGTCGTCAGCACACGATCGGCCGCTTCGTGCTCGAGCTGGCTGGTCGGTTCGTCAGCGAGGAGTACGCCCGGCAACGATGCCGTCGCCACAGCGACCGCAAGTAGTTGCCGGTGTCCGGGGGTCAGTGTGTCGATGGTGACCTCGGCGAGATCGCTGAGCCCGACCGATCCCAACACATCCTCCGGAGGAGGGAGGTCCTTGCCCGAGTCGAGCGCGGCTCGTTGGGCGAACCGCACGTTGTCGAGCGGGCTCAGGTAGGGGAGCAGGTTGCGGGCCGCCCCCTGCAACATCAGGGAGATCTCGGTCGCCCGCAGCACGTCGAGGCGGGCGGGCGACACGTTGGACAACTCATCGGCGCCGACGACGATCTTGCCGGCGCTCGGCCGGAACAACCCTCCGATCAGGGTGAGCAGGGTCGACTTGCCCGCGCCGGACGGGCCCAGGAGACCGATCATCTCGCCGGCACGCACCTCCAGGTCCACGCCCGAAAGTGCGGCGACGTCGTGTCCCTCGGTCCGATAGATGTGCACGAGACGTCGGGTCGAGATCGCGAGACCGGTCACAGTGACTCCCGGAGGCGTTCGAGGCGGGCGCGACTCGACGTGGCCGCGCCGATGGCCCAGGCGACCGCGCCGAGCGCGACCACGGCGACGACGACGGAGATCAGGCACCAGCCCCACGAGGGGGTCAGATCGAGCGTGTCGACTGCGGGCGGGACCGTGAAGAGCGGGATGTGCCGCAACGCCACGGTGGCTCCGATCATGCCCGCCGCAGTCCCCGCGAGGGTGGCGACGACCGCCGCACTCACCTCGGCGGCGATGCTGGTGCGCCGCAGATCGCCGGGGGAGATGCCCGCCATCCGGAGCGCGGCCAGGTCGTAGCTGCGCAACCGCCAGCGCGACGCCGCCAGCACCAGCAGGATCAGGACGGCACAGAGCAGCGCCACGGCACCGACGGCGATGCCGAGGGTGAGC